>JAAZDR010000293.1 GCA_012512705.1 Bacillota bacterium | reverse complement strand
GGTAATCACAAACCCAGAACCAGTCCCCGCCCTTACCAGGCGCCGCCCACTACGCAGATCAAAGGTGTAGGCAAAATTGCTAACCCCAACCACAGAGGGCATTACTTCTCTAGCAGCCCTTACCACCGGTGTTTGTTGATGAGACTGATAAAGCTCCTCGTTATCTTCTTCCTCTGTGTTTCCTGGTCTGCTTTCTTCCACGTCCAGGCCAGAAAATCCCGAATTATCGGGGGTTGGAAGAGATTCAAGGTGGTACTGCAGCCCATAAAAAACAATTAGCCCCCCCAAAACTGCCCCCAATAAGGCGACAACAAAATACTTAAATAAGGAAGGACCTCTGGGACGTTCTTGAAAATCATTAAAATAATCCACGTATGGTCACCTCACTTGAGATTTAGAACAATATTATTTACACAGGTGGCAGGTATCGTTAAAGAGCCGCAGGCGGTGGCGGCCCAGCCCATCTATCTCAACAACTGTCAAGGAAGCAGGTTCAAAAACAAAGGGCCAGCTTTGAGCGAAATCCAGGCCTAAAAACTCAACAAGAAATGCATTCAGAAAAAGCCCGTGGCTCACGATCACATTCGTGCTTTGTTTTGTCCCTTTCCTTATTATTTCTTGCAAAGCAGAACGAATTCTGCCTCGCAGATAACGGTACGGCTCTCGCCCAGGAACTGTGGTCCTGCGCATCCCTCGCTTTTTTAATGCCTGTGCCATAGCTGGGAATTCACGCTCAATATCCTCACGTCTCCTACCTTCCATAATCCCCCAGCTAAATTCCCGCAGTTGCTTAAGAATCAACAACGGTAAACAGTGGCTTTCAGCAATCGGCAGCGCTGTTTGCCTCGCCCTCTGTAAAGGGCTGCAGTAAATATTATCGATCTTTTCCTCTGCTAATCTTTTGGCTAGGAGTTTCGCCTCCTCAATTCCTTCTGCGGAAAGCGGATAGTCTAACAAACCCTGGAACCTCTGCTCTTTGACCGCCTTTGTCGTCCCGTGTCTGAGAAGAAGCAAGCGCAATGTTAAAAACCTCCTATATTTCCAGGGAAATATTCATTATGCCCTATCTTTCAACACATTTCAATTCCACACCTGCCTGTGCGAACTTCTTCTCGATATTTTCATACCCTCGCCGGATATGCTCGACCCCACTTAGCCTTGTTTCTCCTTCCGCTATGAGGCCGGCGACTAACAAGGCGGCACCAGCACGCAGATCCGTTGCCTTTACTGGAGCGCCGGTAAAACCCTCTACTCCTTCGATCACAGCAGTACGACCTTCCACCTTTATCTTTGCCCCCATCCGCTTCAATTCATCCACATGTTTAAAACGACCATCAAAGACATTTTCCTTAATCAAACTTGTCCCTGGTATGGTAGAAAGGAGCACCATGGCTAGAGGCTGCAGGTCAGTTGGAAAACCCGGATAGGGAAAAGTTTTAATGTCCACAGGAGACAATGAATCTTGCCCGCAGACGTGCAGGCTTTCTTCACCGACGTCCACTTGGATGCCGATTTCTCTTAATTTAGCAATAACTGGGTCAAGGTGCTTGGGGATAATATCACAGATCGTCAGCTCACCTCTCGTTGCCGCGGCGGCAAACATAAAGGTCCCTGCCTCTATCCTGTCAGGGATAATACAATGCTCTGCACCACCGAGTTCTTTTACACCATCTATTTTGATCACATCTGTCCCCGCTCCCCTTATTTTTGCACCAAGAGCATTTAAAAAATTTGCTGTGTCTACTATTTCTGGTTCTTTAGCCGCATTCTCAATAATCGTGCGTCCTTCGGCTGTCGTTGCTGCCAACATAATATTGATCGTTGCCCCGACGCTGACCACATCAAGGTAGATGTGTGCCCCTTTCAACTTTTTTCCTTTGACCGTTACCGTTCCGTGTTCCTGATTGATTTCAGCCCCAAGAGCGCTGAATCCCTTCAGGTGTTGATCAATCGGTCGCGGACCGAGGTTGCAGCCCCCGGGAAGGGGAATCTCCGCCCGGCCAAAGCGAGCAACTAGGCTGCCCATAAAATAATAGGAGGCGCGCATCTTTTTAACCATCTCAAACGGCGGGCTGGTGCTATTGACTCCTGCCGGAACAATTTTGACTATGTTTTTGCCCTCCTTCTGCACCTTGGCCCCCAATGCTTTTAAAATCTCTAGCAAGAGGTTCGTGTCGGTTATGGACGGCATATTGCTAATAGCAACCTTTTCTCCAGCGAGAATTGCTGCCGGCAGGATAGCCACTGCAGCGTTTTTTGCGCCGCTTATACTGATTGAGCCTCCTAAAACCTGCTTTCCGTTAATTAATAATTTCTGCATCTTCTCCTCCTAAGGAATATGCTGAACATTTTCCTCCAAATTTCCAGTAAAAGCATTAATATAATATGTTTGTGTATCGTTAACGCGGAACCGCCAGACCGGCGGCATCTCCCATTTCTGAGCATCATACTCCTTGCTGTAAAAGCCAAAAGAGATATTTGTCACCGCGGTTTCCTCATTGCTATAAGTTTCAAGCTCTTCTAAAAGCCGGCGCAAGGCAACAGTTATTGAGATTACCTCCATTTCGTTACCTTCTTGGAACTCTAAAGGTTCCAGCCAGTAAAGCGCAAACTCCCTAACCCCCTCTCTACCCGCGACAACTTCAAGATAGCCGGTAAATAAAGGCAGACCCTGGTATGATTGCGTATAGCGCGCTTGCCATAACCCTGTTTCTGGTGTCTGCAAAAGGTAATCGAGGGCAGCAGACCCGGGATTGAGTTCATACCTCTCTATAAAACCTTCAATTAATTCTAAAGCATCATCCTTTTCCATGGTGGTTGCTCCATCATCCAGAATCTCCCCGCTGCACCGCTCGTAGGTGATTAGTCCGGAGCGATGCACAGAAAGCCTGCCTTTCTCTGTGATATAGATGTTTCTATCTTCTTCTCTTTGTACTGACAGTTCTTCTTCAGCGGATAAGATGCGCTCCGCGATTTTTTCAAATTCTGCCGGTTTAACGGTTAAAAAAGAGCTGCGTTGCACCTGCCGTGGAAGACTTACTTTTAGCTGCACGTTTGCCTCAGCAAGTTCTTTTTCTAAGCGTTCCAGTTCCTCCTGCTGCGTGGGCCCGACCACGGTCGTCTGCGGTTCGAGCCAAAGGTGATACCCGAGGAAAATATTCAAACCTAAAAAAGCTATGATTAAAATTGACTTTGCCTGTGACAAATTCAACTTTCCTCAGCACCTCACCTTACTGATTGAGACTTAAAACATCTCCACTATAAGCGTTTATAATATGTTCACGGCCATCTAACTCTACAACCCAGACCGGTATAGCTATTGGTTCGGAGCTGTTCTCCTGGCAGAAATAGGCTAGAGAAAGCGCAGTAATCTCTTTTTCTGTTTCATCTCCAAAATTTCCTTCACCCTCTACGAAATATTGTTCGAGGGCTGTTTTTATTGCTTCAGCATAAGAGATAACCTGCTTTTCAGTCAGCTGTTCTTCCGGAATCAACAGTTTCCGGCGATAGCTACCTAGGCCGCGATCGTTAAAAAACATCTCCACTTCATAGTCGCCGAGCAGTGGGTAACCGTTAAGGTAGACACGCCAGTGGGCGTAATAATGCTGCTCTCTTTGATAAGGTATATCTTTGCGCCTTAACTCCAGGATGTCTAGTTCTGCTGTATCCGTCCAACCGCCTAAAAGGCTAATGTGCTCAGCTGCTTTTTGTAAGGCAGACTTATAGCCCATTGTTGTTGGCCCACGCTCAGTCCGCGGAGCAAAATATGCGATCATGCCATCCTTAAAAACACTTAGGCCTTTTTCTCCATCGGTATAGATGATTGTGCCATCACGCTCTTCAATCCGACGCATTAGTGTTTGATCTAAAAACAGCTTCCCGAGCAGCATCTCGAAATCGAGGTCCTCTTTAACCAAAGTGTATGAAGGCAGAGAAAAAGAGCTGAACGGCACAAAGAGCCCTTCCCTGAGGTTAAAGCTGTATCTATGCTCCTGATTGATAACAGCGTCGCTGTTTTCTTCGCTGTTGAGTCCTTCCTGATTTTCTTCAAAGCCCTCTGGATTTTCATCTGTGCCTTCGTCTTCAGGGTTTGTACTCCCTTCAACATCTATACTGCTTGTGTCTGTAATCCGCTCATAAGCGATCAATCGCTCTTGAGCGAGCAATTGAAGGCCTGGCAAACGCTCTCCCTCTGCCAGCTGGTATTCAAAGATAAACGACTCCCCATGATCGGTCAAAAAAACAAATTCTTTGCTGTCCTCCCCATCAAAAACCCACAACTCCGAAAGATTAAAACTTGGCAAATGCTCGTCTTTTTCCTCTAAGACAACAGGAGGTGAGAAAGAAAAATACAGGGAAAAATCATCAGCCAGTTCTTGTAGAGGGAATTGTCTGGTTAGAAGCATACTGAAGTTTGCCTGCAAAAATTCAAGCACTTCTTCCCAAAGCATATTGGCCTGACGGTCTCCCCTCCCTAAAAGATAATATGTTTCCTGGTCCCTGTTAATGATTGTCTTCTCCGGGATAACTGCCTCTTGAGGGGAGCGCGGGCTGTCCACATCAAATTGCTCGTAACCCGGTTCCCCACCTAGTTCATATATATTACTACCAAACCAGAGGCGCTGTGTAAGGACGAGGCTGGAAACCACGAGAAGAGCGAGAACAATCGTCTTCAGGCGCTCGAACAACGCAGATCTCCTCCTTCGCGCTCCATATGCGGCAGGGTAAAGCTTACTGTTGTCCCTTCGCCGGGGCTGCTCTCCAGCCATATCTCCCCGGAATGCGCTTTGATGATCTCTTTTGCTATGGAAAGTCCGAGGCCGGTTCCCCCTCTTTGACGTGAGCGACCTTTGTCCACCCGATAAAAGCGCTCAAAAACCCGTTCCTGCTCCTCAGTAGGGATGCCGATTCCAGTATCCTTAATATAAAAAGAAACTTTGCCCTCATCCTTTAAAAAAGCGCCCAGTTTGATCTTCCCTCCAGGAGGGGTGTATTTAAGTGCATTGCCGATAATATTGATCCACACCTGCTTAATGCGGTCACGATCAACAATTAATTTAGGAATTTGCGCGTTTTTGAGGTGGTTTTCAACAATTAATTTGCGTTCCTTAATTTTTAAACTAAACTGATCAATAACTTCACAAACAAGGCTGTTCATATCTACCTGCTCTTTTTTCCACGAGACGTGGTAGGAATCAAATTGAGACAAAACGAGCAGGTTGCGGACAAGGTTAACCATCCGTTCTGTCTCAGCCTCAACTACATTTAAAAATTTAACCAAAAGTTTCGGCTGCTCCATAGCTCCGTCTAGGAGCGTTTCCACGTAACTTTTTACCGTCGTCAACGGTGTGCGCAGTTCATGAGAGACATTTGCAACAAACTCCTGCTGTAGATGAATCAGCTCTCTCTCCTGTGTGATATCATGAATCGCTACCAGGATGCCTGAAAAAGAGGCTTTCTCAGCCAGAGGGACAAAATGCACCTGTAATGACTTAGTTTTTTCCCTCCCGCTGCGGATGCTTATTTCCCGCGTTATCGGCTTGTCAATATTTAAGAGTTCTGCCAGTTCCTCTTCAGGAAAAAACGGCTTTAAAATCGACACATCTTTTGGAGGGGTGTCGTCACCCTCAGAAGACGGCAGCAGCCTTTTTGCTGCTGGGTTGAGATGAATCAGCTCACCCTTTTTGTTAAAGGCGATAATACCATCGCTCATATAATTAAGTATGGTCTCCACTTTGTTTTTTTCTGCGGAGATCTGTTCCAAGGTCTCGCTTAAACGTAAGGTTAGGTGATTGAACATCTTTCCCAGCTGGCCGATTTCGTCTTCTGCCTGGACATTGATCCTTTGTGTAAAATCACCGCTAGCCATCTTCGCCGCTTTATTGGTAACCTCCTGAATCGGCGCAGTAATAGTTCGTGCCAATACCATACCAACAACAATCGCCACTCCCAAAACCAGCGCCGAGCCGGTGAGGTGGATCATCTTAACCTGATTCAAAATCGTATCGATCTGTTCCAAAGAGCCGTTTAAATAAATTACACCGACAACAGTCTGTTCGGCCTTAATCGGCAGGGCAAGGTAGTAATAGCGCTGCTGGTCTTCCGGATTAAAACGCAAAGCCTCACTGCGGTTGCCGGCAAGGGCCCTGCTTACTTCCTCCTGAATAACCCGGCGGCTTTGCCAATAACCGTTTTCGGCAAAGTCGCCAATTACCCGCCCAAAACGATCCAGGACCATGATCTCCAGACCACTGTAGGCATCAAACTCCTGCAGCAGATCAGCAATATAGGCCTCGCCGTCTTCCTCTAAAAGACGCCCGCTGACAAAGCTGGCCACCAGTTCGCCCTGGGCCTCCATATTCGCAAAATAATTATTCAAATAATAACGCTCTAAGGACTGAATAGTATAGACGCCGATTAACTGCATGGCAAAGAGAATCAGCAGGGAATAAAGCAGGACAATTTTCCACTGTACGCTCTTAAGCATGCTAAGGCCTCCTCAAATAATAACCGGCCCCGCGTCTTGTCTGAATATACTGAGGCTGACTGGGATTATCCTCAATTTTTTCCCTTAAACGGCGAATAGTAACATCAACAGTGCGGTCGTCCCCATAAAAATCATATCCCCAGACAGCATCGAGCAGTTTTTCTCGGCTAAATACATGCCCGCTGTTTCGTAACAAAAAGAGCAACAGCGAGTATTCACGATAGCTAAGATCTATTTTTTTGTCTCCCTTAAAGACCTCCATCTGTTCTTCATCAATACGCAGGGAACCACAGGTCAAAGGTTCCTTCTTTTGTTCCGAGCCCTCCATTTGCACACGTCGCAGCAGAGCCTTGACCCTAGCCACAACCTCGCGTGCGCTAAAGGGTTTAGTGACATAATCATCAGCGCCTAATTCCAATCCAAGAATTTTATCTATCTCCGCTTCTCTGGCCGAAAGCATAATGATCGGCACTTTCATCTTTGCCCTAATCTCCCGACATACAGTAAAACCGTCCTTTTGAGGCAGCATGATATCCAACACAATCAGGGAAGGCTTTTCTTTAAAAGCAATATCTATTGCCGTATCACCGTCATAAGCTAGAAGCACATGGTAACCTTCCTGTTCAAGGTTATATTTCAAAATTTCTGCAATCGGCTGTTCATCATCAACAACAAGGATCTTTCCCATCCTTAATATCCCTACCCTTACTGCTTTGCTCATATAAACTTCGCTTTTAACTTTCTTATTTCCTGCAAAAAAATGCGCGGCCTTTAAACCGCGCATCCGATTAAAAAATATATATTAAAGAGGGGGTCAACTTAGTTATATTATAAAGCTCCTTTGTTACAAAAAGATTACATTTACTTTATCTCTTGGTTACAAATTAAAAAAGGAGCACTTAAAAGTGCTCCTTTTCACCAGATAAAATCAGGGTCGGAAAAAATCTAGCGGATTCAAAGGTGTGCCATACTTGCTGCCACGCCGGATCTCAAAATGAAGGTGAACACCAGTAGCGCCCCGTGTATACCCCGAATTACCCATATAGCCAATAATCTGTCCCTTCTTTACTTCATCGCCAGCGGATACAAGGTTGCGAGAATTGTGAGCATAACGGGTATAATACTTTTGCGCCCCGCCATGGTAAATTACTACCGTAAGCCCATAGCTGCCTTCATAGCCTGCATGAACGACAATCCCATCGTCTGCAGCTAAAATAGGTGTATTTTTTTTCTGCACAATACTGCCGCTAGCACTGATATCTAACCCTCTGTGCCTACCATGAAAATACTGGGTAATGATTCCTCCTCCAGAAACCGGCCAGCAGAATTTCCCTGTTCCCCTGGAAGGGATGCTCCCTGTTCCCCTGGCAACAACTTGTTCCTTTGGTTCCTTTATTATTTTTTCCTCAATCTTTTCCCTTTTAACTTCCTTATTGTTTACCCTCGTAACCCGGTAAGTTGCTTCCTTTTTGCCGTGTTCCCCCGGAGTGACAATTTTCGTTTGATTTCTCCACATCGAACTGTCATTAGTATAGGTGGTTTCAAAAGGAATCTTTTCTGTCACCGTCACTTCTTCTACTGTCGTCACATTCACTTTCGGCTCAGCCACAATCAGCTCCAATTCATCACCTGGTTGGATCAGTTCGCCATCTAACTGAGGATTAGCTCTGCGCAGCTCTTCAACAGTAAGTTCATGTTTGCGGGCGATATCCCAAAGAGTATCGCCACGAGAAACCAGATAATTTTCCCTTTTATCCGTACCGCGCAACAGGATCTCCGAGACATAATCAGGTGTCTGAATCTCTTCTGGAGCAACGAGTACCTCCTTCCAGCCAATTTTCTCCTGTATGGAGACATCAACTAGCCGGACATTTTCCGCTTTCACTTCTGTATATGCTTTTTCAATCGCATCAACAACTGATTGGACATCTTCTTCAGTGGCCACCGGCATAATTGGCTCTTCATTGAGCGTAACCATATATCCTTTTGTTTTAAATGTCAGGCGTTTTTGCAGTTCCTCTTTAACCTTGGCAGGTGTTTCCTCTTCCCATGGCCGGTATTCTAGCTCCAAAACCACGTCTTCCATTACTACTACGTCCATCCCTAGCTTTTGCCTGGTTTCTTCCGTAATTTCTTGCAAATACTCCTCGACCAGCTCTGCTTCACGTACTAAGCCCACTTCCTCACCTTCAACTGCTACGCTGTAAAGAAAACTGTCGTTATACTTCTGTACAGCGAAGGTACCAGTTAACACAAGGGAAGCAGCAAACATGAAGAGCAACCAAGACCAGGATTTGAATTTTGCTCCAGGAGTAGAATTTTCTGGCTCCATAGAAACCCTCCCGTTATTTGTTGGGATAAGTTAAAAGTATTAGCTATTATAAAATTTGTTAAATTAATGTTAATTTGCCTTAACAATTTATTCGTGGCAATGGTTATGAATTCCTGCTTTTGAAAATTAAAACCTCAAAAAAATTTTGTTGGTATATATTATCATATAGTGTAAAATTTGTTACAATTTTATGCATGCTTTTTTTCAGACCAATTTATATATAAAATTCATATACAAATAATTAGCCCAGATGGAGGCTGTTTCCATCTGGGCTAATTATCCAATTGCTAGATCTTGTTCTTTATAACTTAGGTTTAAAAATTTATTTTGTGAGCTCATAAAATAAAGTTCAATTGTCCCTACCGGCCCGTTTCGCTGCTTAGCAATAATAATTTCTGCAATGTTTTCTTTTTCCGATTCTTTGTTATAGTAATCATCGCGATAAATAAAAGCAACCAGATCAGCGTTAGCCTCGATTCCTCCCGACTCTAAAAGATCGCTTAAAATTGGGCGCTTATCGTTACGCTGCTCAACAGCGCGGCTCAACTGGGACAAGGCCACTACAGGAACGCTGAGCTCCTTGGCCAATGCCTTCAAGGAACGGGAAATGCTGGAGATCTCCTGTTGGCGGTTTTCATGCTTTGTACTGCTAGTCATCAGCTGTAGATAATCCACAAACACTGCGCTTAAGCCGTGTTCCGCCTTAAGACGCCTAGCTTTTGCACGCATCTCCACGATGGAAATGGCTGCTGTATCATCGATAAAAAGCTTGGCCTCGCTCAGAGGACCGACAGCTCGGGTTAGCTTTGGCCAATCATCATCTGTGAGCATCCCACGGCGCAGGCGCTGAGAATCTATTCCTGCTTCTGCGCATAAAAGACGCTGCACAAGTTGTTCCTTAGACATCTCCAGACTAAAAAAAGCAACTGGCTCTTTTTCCCTAACCGCGAGGTAATGGGCCATGTTTAAAGCTAAAGTAGTCTTTCCCATGCTCGGACGGGCGGCGATAATAATCAAATCCGAATCCTGTAATCCTGAGGTTAGATTGTCAAAATCAACAAACCCTGTTGCCTTACCAGTTATGCCGCTCTTATTCTCGTAAAGTTTTTCAATATTTTCAAAAGTGCGGGGCAAAATTTCCTTAAGCGGCGTGAATCCTTGCTGATCCCTGCGGTTTGCTACATCAAATATCAGCTGCTCTGCCTCATCGATAAGCTCGTCCACATTTTCGGGGGGCTCATAGCTCTTGGCGGCAATCTTAGTCGCTGCATTAATTAAACGCCTTAAAAGCGCTTTTTCGCGGACAATACGGGCATAATAGGCCACATTTGCCGCTGTAGGGACAACATTAGCCAGTGCGGTCAAGTAAGTCGGTCCGCCAACAGATTCCAATTTTTGCCGCCGGCTGAGATCTTCAGCAAGAGTTATAACATCTACTGGTTCTCCCCTATCAGCTAGCGCGACCATGGTTGCAAACAGTTCACGGTTCGCTTCCCGGTAGAAATCCTCAGGTTTTAAAATCTCCGCTGCTGTCAAGATCGCCTCTTCCTCAATAATCATCGACCCCAAAACTGACTTTTCTGCCTCCAAATTTTGCGGTGGCAGGCGATCGCTAAGCTCTACCATCCTCACAAACTCCTTCTTTACCGGCATAATATCTCTTTAATTCTAGATTAAAAAATCAAAAAGAGCTGCCAAATTAAGGGTTATCCCTTCTGGCAAACTTCCACTTTCACCTGTGCCGTTACACCTGGGTATAACTTTATTTCTACGCTGGTTACACCTAAATTTTTAATCGATTCAGGGAGAACGACCTGACGTTTAGTAATCGCAAACCCTTTAGC
>JAAZDR010000292.1 GCA_012512705.1 Bacillota bacterium | reverse complement strand
ATAAATTTCCCTTCTTGAACTAAACGCTCGTCAATTATATCAAAATTATTTTTATACAGCCAAACCCTAAGCTTGTCCGAAGCATTTCTGGGTTGTAGAATATATCTACCGAAACTACGTGCTTTATTTATATCATACCCTAATATATCAATTATTAAAAGACCCCCCATGCCAGCTATTATTACCGTATCTACTTCATTGTTTAGTAAAGTCTCTATGCCGCTTCCTTTGCGAATATCAACATCCATATCAGGACATAATCTATTAATATTCGCCCTGGCTTTTTCAAGGGGTCCTTCATTAATGTCGCTAATAATAATTTTTTTACAAATCCCTTTTTTCCACAGAAATATAGGTAACAGAGCATGGTCTGTACCTATATCTGCTATCGATTCTCCTTTTTTAATATAAGATGCAATAGTGTTTAATCTATCAGAAAGGCGCATAAAAATCTCCAATTTCCCTATAATAGTCAATCCTTTTATTGCTTTTCTTTCAATAGATCGCGAATCTCTTCAAGAAGCACGACTTCAGGAGCCGGCTCTGGTGGAGCAGGTGGTGCTTCTTCCTCTTTCTTTTTCAAAGATGAAAGAAATTTGATAAACAAGAAAATTGAAAAAGCATTTATTACGAAATCTACAATAGCTTGAATGAACGAGCCATAAAGTATGGCCACTTCCGGGATATCCCCACTAGCAGGTCTAATAATAAATTTTAAATCTGCTACATTTATTCCACTTAAAATATAGCCAAAAAAAGGCATAAGTATGTCATTAACGAGAGATGATACTATTTTACCAAAGGCTCCACCAATGATTACACCAACTGCAAGGTCAATAACATTACCTTTCATTGCAAATTCTTTAAATTCTTTCAACATTTAATCGCACCTCTATATACCATAATATCTTAATATGCATCTACAAAAGTCCTTACGAAACACATTCTACCACAAACAACTTACAATACAATACTATTTTGATAACAAGCCGTCCTCGGTTAATCCGAGGACGTCAATTCTTCCTTACCCTCTTTAAGATATACCTCTATCTTCTTTTTCCAACTCTCAATAGATACATGAATGACCCGAGTAGCAAAGCTGTTACGTACGAATTGCAATGCGGTATTGCGCCTGACCGCCATAGCATAGTTTGCATATTCAGGTTTTTGCAATGCATCTTCCGGCAGACGTATCACCTCACGTCTAAACGAAATTGCTTCAAAAGCTCGATTGAACCTGTAAGCAAAGTCATCAAATCCACCCTCGAAGCGATAAATAAATGTAGCTGCTGATTCATCCTCAGCCACGATGAATTCTACCGCAGCGGTATTCCCGTTTCGACCCGGTACAATCAACCATAATATGCCCTCATTCAGAAAGGTTTCTTCTCCATCTTTTATCTCTATCCCGTCAAATGCGTGAAAACCTACCCAAATCTGCGCCGGATCACAGATGGATGTAAAGATTTTATATTCTTCCGCAGAGCGACTCTCCTGAATTTTCTTCTCAAGCGCATTAGCAAAAGAAGGTGCAATAGCAGCTAACGAATCTAGGGGCGCAGCTACTCCTTTTGGCATTTTCTTGGCAATAGTAAAGGCTTGTTGTGGTGTGAGTGAAGGATCAATCTCTTTCACAGCCAGTAGGGTTTTTTCTCGCATAAGGCGGAGTTGCTCCATCAATGTCTCGGCAAAGGGTTCGCTATCGTAACCAAGCATTGTAAAGGTATAGCGTTCCTCCGTATCCAGCTGTATACTCAGTTTAAAATCACTCTTATCCACGGATGTTACAAAACACAAGGGTATTCGTCTTGCACCGTCGTTTGGAGGCAGGATCAGAAGGCAGTCCTCGTAAATCTCAATTTCGGCAGTTCCTTGCACTCTTTCACCATATTCCTCCAAGTAGTATTGTCCCCCTACCTTTATCAACGGCGAACCATTGACAAACAATGCTTTGCGCACCTTTTTGTTGTAAGCGGAGTAAAGTTCATTGTAGAAGGGCTCTAGCCAGTTTCCCATTTTAGAGAATCGAAACATTCCGCAATCCGCCTCAACTATAAGGATATAATCCTTTAGCTCAAGGGATTGGATCTCAGCATAAGGGATTTCCGCAGTGTCAAATATGGTTTTTATAATAAGACCCTTTTCCTGAACAGCCGCAATTACCTTCCCGGTCATCATTTGAGAATCTAGCTCTGCCGTGTATTCTATAAGAAGGTTATTCTTTTCTTCTGTGGACATGGCCTACTCCTTCCCTCACAGTAGGTGCAATCATTTTAGGTTTGCACCGCAATTTGAACAAAATTTGGCATCGGGTGGATTCTCAGCTTGACAAGCTTCACATTTGACAGATTCCGGTTCGGAAAGATTATGCCCACAGTTATTGCAAAAACGAACAGACAGTGCGTTTTTTGCGCCACATCTAGGACAGGATTTCATTTCCAAAGATGCGCCGCAATTACTACAAAATTTTCCCGTGCCTGCTGGCTTTCCGCAGTTAGGGCAAGCGGTAGTCTTGCTTTCGATTTTGCCCTGCCAAACCACGGCAGACTCGCCAGCGTCATCAATATTACGCTTCATTGCCTCTGCTCTGGCCTTGGCAACATACACTTCCTGTCTCGGAGCGCAAGCCACACATAGCCCTTCGTCTTCATTGAAACAAGCGTCGCATACATATTGATGGCAGGAGTGACAACGGTGAAAATGACGGTACGCTTCATTTTGGGCTCGTTCAAAAGCTTTTTCATGCTCTTTCTGCCATTCGGGACTTCTATCTTCGAATCGTTCCGAGAGAATGCTTGTTGCCCGTTCAGCACCATAACCCAAACTGGACACTTTCCCACCAAAAATGCCGCCTAATATGCTGGCACCGGTGGCAAGTCCTCGTAGGCTTTTTCCTTTGTTGTAGGTCTCGCTCTCAATAAAGCTGGAACGATATCCGTCATGACAATTGTCGCAGTAAAAAGTGAATTGGAAACCCGCTTCCGTAGAATTGTCCTCATAGTTCCTCGTAAAAGATTTGAGCATGTAAATTTCACCCCTTTATTTTTTATTCTTGAACTTTTTCCCGCAGGCAGTGCACTTTTCATTTTGGAAAAACTGCATTTGACCGCAACGGGGGTTTGGGCACTGAATCATAAGCCCCGCACTGCAAACCTGGCATCGCTCAGCGACGAAGGTTTGTTTACCGCAGGCGGGGCATACAACATACAAGGGTCTTCCGCATCCGGAACAAATCCGCTGGTCTTTTTCAATTGGCCTCAAACAAGTAGGACAAGCATATCCAAAAGGACTGTGACTTCCGCATTTTGGGCAGAACCGAACATCCCGATCAATGAATTCTCCACAATGGACACAGGGCTGTTTATAAAAAGCCATAATTCTACCTCCAAGCTTACCGCTTTTACAACTTCTTACCTTAATTTAACAATACAATTT
>JAAZDR010000291.1 GCA_012512705.1 Bacillota bacterium | reverse complement strand
TCTGTACAGTCTGGCAACTCCGTAAACAGCAGCCATACCACCAACAAAAGCGACAAACATATAATTAAAATTTGTTCCTGTTATTAAACCGACCAACAGAGCAAAAACTATATTAAAAAGAATCGCGAGATTAGTATCAAGAAGAACAGCAATTAGTATAACACCCATAGCCACCGGAATCAGATAAGCGGAAAAAAAGTTTGCTGCAATGGCAAAGGCAAGAGTAATAATTGTGATCAGACCGATAAGAAAAAGCAATGACGGATTTTGGTAAAAAGTTTTTGCAAAGATAGCAAGATATATTCCCACAACTATAAATATGATTAATAGGAGAATCAGAAGTCCCAAATAGCCCATATAGTGAGCACCGGAACCCTGAAGTAACCCTAACGTCTCCAGCTGTTTTAAATGTTTCTCCGTTACCCTCTCCCCTTTGTCAATAATTCGCGTATTTTTAGGGATCCACAACGGTTCTACAGATTCACGTGCCTTCTCCTTTTCTTCAGCGGTAGCTATAGGATTGAAAAACATGTTCGCCCGAACGAGCGGCAAAGCTACATCCTTCACAGCGTCGATTACTTCTAGGCTATAGGGAATGAGTTCTAACTCCTGGGAAAGCTGCTGCCGTGCGGAAAGAAGTTCGTTCACTTTTACGCCGCTCTCCAGTTTTGATGCTAAAAGCTGCTCTACCCTCTTTTCAAGTTCAATTAATTCTCTCCGATCCAGTTCTAATAAGGGGGGAAAGGAGGCTAATGAATCATCCTCTCCTTGCCCCGTATTAGGCGCTCCTTCCTGAACGTTACTGTCCACTTGATTTTTCTGAGCCCTTGTTCTATGCAGCATATCAAAAAATTCGCCAAGAGAGTCTCTTGCCCTTTCTAAAACACTTGGATCGTAATCATAAATATCCGGAACTGCAGCAGCAGCTTCCTCACGCATATTTTCTGTGGTATATTCATCAAGAAAATCGCGCGGGGCATAGATTGCTTCAGGACTGACCTGTCCCACCTGTAAGGTGAAACGAGTTGGCATTACTGCCACAGCCAAAATCGAGTAGATAACAATAAACAAAAAAATACTTAAAAATAGACGCTGTGTACGTGGACTTGAAGAAAGGAAAAGTGATTTATTGAGTATATCTTTTAACGTAGTACCTATCTTTTGCAACTCTAATCAACTCCCTTTAATTAGGGCAAGATTATAGCTCCCAGTTCTTATAATCCTTACAACTTTTTATGAGTGGTTCTCATGTGCTTCATAGGCTCTAATGATTTTTTGTACTAGAGTATGACGTACAACATCTTTATTTGTAAGATAGACAAAAGAAAGCCCTTCAATACCCTTGAGAATTCGCTCAACCTGCTCCAGCCCGGAGTGCTTGCCCGGCGGCAGGTCAACCTGGGTTATATCTCCGGTGATGACCGCCTTTGAACCAAACCCAAAACGCGTAAGAAACATCTTCATCTGCTCTCCTGTGGTATTCTGGGCTTCATCAAGAATAATAAAAGAATCATCTAGAGTACGCCCACGCATATAAGCGAGGGGAGCGATCTCAATTACACCACGCTCTTTATACTTTTGAAAAGCTTCAAAACCTAAAAGGTCGTAAAGACCGTCATATATGGGGCGCAAATAAGGATCAACCTTTTCCTGTAAGTCTCCCGGCAAAAAACCAAGGTGCTCTCCAGCCTCCACGGCTGGCCTTGTAAGAACCAGTCGCTGCACCTGTTTAGTTTTAAGCGCTTTTATAGCTACAGCAAGGGCCAGGTATGTCTTCCCCGTACCAGCTGGTCCGATACAAAAAACAATATCATTTTTTAACATCGACTCAAGATAGAGTTTCTGCCCGAGCGTTTTCGCTTTAATCTGTTTGCCGCGGCTAGTAACAAACACATGATTACTACCAAAAAGTTCTTTAATTTTGCTACTTTCACCGGATTTAACGAGGCCGATAGCATACTCAAATTCAGCAGTGGTAAGCTTATGGCCACGCTTAATAACTGAAATAAGCTCTTGAAAGAAAAAAAAGATTTCTTCAACTACCTCTTTTTCACCCTGCAACAATAGTTCGTTGCCGCGAGGGATAACTAGTATGTCAAAATTTTCTTCAACCAGGTCCAAATGGCGATCATATTTTCCAAGTAATGGGATAATATCATCTATATTCTCAACATAAACTTTTTGCTCCACGATCCTGGTGTTTGGCAAAAGATGACCTCCTTCAGTTTTCTGGAAGTTCTTCTTTTTGTTCTATCCTTGGCTGCCGCAAATGCAACTCAGTTATATCATCCTCTAAAATTTCGACTATCACCCGTAC
>JAAZDR010000290.1 GCA_012512705.1 Bacillota bacterium | reverse complement strand
CGCATGGAAAGTGTTTACTAAATGGTTATTTTTAATTTAAAAAAAAATGGGGGAAGAATTTATGAGCATTAAAAAATGGTTGACATTTTTACTCGTAGCTGTACTTTTAGTGTCGCTTGTTGTTGGTTGCACACCGACCGATCCCACAGAACACCCAGAAAACGGGCAGCCGGACGGTGAAGAAGGTGAGGAGGGTGGTGAAAAAGTAGTTGTTTATGGGTTAACGAACTCATGGAATCGACTCATGCCTTACGACATGGGTAGCATGTTTAGCATTATCCCCAATGATAAAATTTTTGACGGCTTAGCGAATTTTGACAATGAAAACATAATTGCTATGCGCGCTGCCAAATCGATGGAAAGTGCTGACGATGGTAAAACAATTATTATCCATTTAAGAGAAGAATCTTTATGGCATGATGGCGAGAAGGTAACGGCCTATGACTGGGAGTGGACAATTAAAACTATGGTTCAAAAACCCTTTGAAGGTTTGGCTACGCGTAGCTATCTCTCTCCTTTGGCCGGCACAGATGCTTCCGGGACAGTTATTGACGGGGAGGAGGTTGGAGTCGAAGCCCTAGATGAATATACTCTGGCCCTGTACTTAAAAGAACCAACTACCCCTACTGCTTTTTTGGGAACTTATAGCTACTACTACCGTGTATTGCCAAAGCATTTATTGGAAGATATACCTGTAGAAGAGCTAAACGAACATGAGTTCTGGAATAATCCGATAGGTTCTGGTCCTTGTAAATTTGTCAGTGAGGTTACCGGAACAGAGTTGGTACTGGAGGCATTTGATGATTATTATCTCGGTCGTCCTGAGTTTGATAAGTTGATTTACCGTGTAATCTCTGACACTTCGGTATCTGCTGGCTTTTTGTCCGGTGAATTTGATGCTGCCTGGGATACAGTAGAACCTGAGGAAGCCTTGTCTTTAGACGGTCAAAATGGGTTACATGCAGACAAAATGGAAAACACGATCGTAATGTTTTTAGCTTTAAATAATGAAAAGTTTCCACCGGAAGTACGAAAAGCCTTTGATTTGCTTATTGATAAAGAGTTGATTGTGAAAGAAATTCTAAAAGGTCATGGGGAAGTCGCGGTCAGCCCTACTCTGCCTACTAGCAGGTATTATAACAGTGATCTTGTCCATGAAAGGGATGTCGAAAAAGCCAAGCAAATGCTGATCGATGCTGGCTTTGATTTCAATGCCACATATAACATTGCAGCTGCCAACACTCAGCGGCAGAATATATCTGTTATAATTCAGCAGAATTTTGCTGAAGCGGGTATAAATTTGGAAATCTTGAACTGTGACAGCACTACCCTGATTACTAACCTTAGAAGCGGTGAGTTTGATATGGGTATTATGCAAGGAACAGTTCCGGCGAACCCCACGTGGTTTATTTTCCAGGTCAATCCAGCGGGTGTAACTTATGCCAGAGTTCAGGATTCCAAGTACTATGACAAATATGTCGATGCCAATATGGCGGCGACAGATGAAGAACGTGTTCAAATTATGCAAGAAGTACAAGAAGTAATGTTTGAGGAATGTCCTTATATCTTCCTCTGCCATAAAGACATCTATATGGTTTTAAGTGAAAAATTGGCTAACCTTACAGTTCCGAATAATGATACCTGCTGGGAATGGAAAGTTAAATAATCCGATTGAATTTCAAAACAAATATCGTGATCGTGCGCTTTGAGGGTGAAATATATTTCGCCCTCAAAGCGCTGTTTTAAGTCTTTAGCTAAAGGGAGAGCGTTGAAGGTGAGCGTCCTTAATCATAAGATTCCGTTTGAAAGATATTTTGAGGAGATTTCTCAGATACCCCGTTGTTCTGGTAATGAGGCAGCACTCAGCAACTATTTGGTTGATTTCGCCAAAAAACATGGTTTGCAATATGACCAAGATCCCGCAGGAAACGTTATTATTTTTAAACTCCCTTCCCCTGGGTATGAGAATTCCCCTACGGTGATTTTACAAGCGCATATGGATATGGTTTGCGAAAAGGATCCTGACTGTGAACATGACTTCTCTAAGGATCCGCTTCAATTATATCTTGAAGGCCCGGAGAACAATATTTTAAGAGCTCGTGGAACAACCCTTGGCGCTGATGACGGTATGGGGGTTGCCCAACAATTAGCGATTTTGGCCAACAATACCTCCCCTCATCCAGCTTTAGAATGTGTTTTTACAGTCGAGGAGGAAAACGGTATGAGGGGCGCTGCTGTTTTTGACTACTCAAAACTATCGGGCCGGCTCATGATTACTCTAGACTGCGGTCAAGAAGAAAACTCAATTGTTGCCTCCTGCGGCGGTATGAGCGTCGTTATCAAAAAAAACTTTAGCATAGTACCCCTGAAAGGAAAGGTTGCTGCTTTTAAGGTCAACGGTTTGCTCGGTGGCCATTCCGGAATAGTCGTAAATCAGGAAAGGGGTAACGCAATCAAGCTTGCAGGCCGTGTTCTTTGTGAGCTGCTATATGGTGATATTGACCTCAATTTAGTCGCTATAAATGGCGGAAGCAAGCATAATATAGTGCCTAAAGAGTGCAGCGTTGTCTTTGCTTGTCCAGAAGAGCAAATGGCAAAAGCGCAATTAATAATAAAAAGAACAGCCGATGATATTAAAAATGAGCTAAGGGCTAGCGATAGCGGGTTTTATTTACAAATTATGGAACTCGTAAAAGCGAATGGGGAAATGTTTTCGGGTGCGGATAGCAAAAAAATTGTGGCCTTAATTGAAATCTTACCGAATGATGTTTACCGCCGAAGTGTAAAGTATGAAGGTGTAGTTACCGCCTCGAACTGTCTTTCGGTTATAAAGACAACTGCCTCTAAAGTGGAAGTATATACCTCCATCCGTGCCCAAACTGATGCTTTGCTTTGTGATTTGTATCACAAGATAGATTTGTCGGCGAAGGCACTGAATTTTGAAACAAAAACTTTGAACCGTTATCCCTGCTGGCCTTTTAAGGAAGATTCCATGCTCCGCGATCGAGTTGATCAGTTAATGCAAAGGCTGTGGAATAAATCATTAAAAGGCAGACGGGTTCATGGCGGGTTAGAAGCCGGATACTTTGCTGCAAATTTACCGGGGATAGAGATAATTGGGATTGGCCCTTACTGCGGTGAGGTGCATACAACAAGGGAATGGCTGGATGTACGATCAGCCCATCGTGTATATCGTTTTTTACTTACCCTACTTGCAGAAATGAAGGAGTAATTCGCTAATGAAAAATAAATGGCGTTCATTTCATAAAAAGTTGTTGATTACAGCAGGGGGAAACGAAGGTGGAAAAGAAATATCATATGAGAAAAAAATTTCATTTCGAATGTTATTTTGAAAAAAATAATACAATGTCTAGTGATGCATATAATTCATTAGTAAGGAATAGGAAGTGAGCAGATGAATTCCAGGAAGCCGGTGATTCTTAAGCCTTTTAGTACTATAGAGTGGGAGCTTGAAACTTTTGGGAAATTGGCGGAGGTAAGGTCAGCCCAATGTACAAATGAAGCAGAGTTAATTGATGCGGTTCGGGGGGTAGATATACTCATAGCTGATGTGGATATATCTGTAACAGCTCGAGTAATCGAGGCAGCCGATCGACTACGTGCCATTTTTTGTGCCTCAATGGGTGTTGATTATGTTGACCTGGCGGCAGCAAATAAAAAAGGTGTATGGGTGGCTAATATGCCAGACTATGGAGTTGAAGCAGTAGCCGAACATACGCTTTTATTAATTTTAATGGCCGCAAGAAAAATTTCAAGCGTTTTTCGTTATCCTCCATTGGAACAATGGGAGAAAAAGCGATTGTTTCGGGGTTTTGAATTGACCGGTAAGCGGTTAGGAATTATAGGGCTTGGTAAAATTGGCAGAAGTGTTTCACGTAAGGCCCGTTGCCTGGGGATGGAAGTGGTGGCTTATAGCCCAAATGCGGATGTTCAAAGTGCAAAAGCATTAAATGTAGATTTGGTGGACCTGGACGAGCTTCTAGAAACTTCGGATGTCATTTCTATTCACACCTCACTCACGCCTGAAAAAAAGGGGTTGATTGGAAAGAAAGAACTGCAACGGATGAAGCAAACATCCGTTTTGGTTAATGTGGCACGCGGTCAGATTATAGACGAAGAGGCGTTAATTGAAGCCCTTTCTGAAGGTTGGATAGCGGGAGCTGCTATTGATGTTTTATCGAAAGAGCCTCCGGATGCTAACAACCCGCTGTTCGAGATGGAAAATGTACTAATTACACCACACATTGCTTGGAATACAGT
>JAAZDR010000289.1 GCA_012512705.1 Bacillota bacterium | reverse complement strand
CGAGTAGAACCGTAACGGTCAAAATGAGATTATCAAGACGCCTGACTCGTGGGTACATTTTATCCCTCCTAAATGATTCCATCTAAATGCAGAATTTAATTACCCATCCTTTTGGGCATTTTGTTTTATATCCAATTCCAGCCCTTTCATGTACTGATCGTTTATTACCTTTGCTGCCTCCTCCGGGGTCATACGGCCAGTAATAAGGGCAATGTAGCAGTCACCTTTCTTTTTGTGAACCTTGGCCATTTCTGAATTGCTGATAACCCTTTCAGTGGTATCACTGAAGACGGCAATGTCCGGACTTTTCAATATTTCGAGTGCCACCTTGACGGAAGGTGACAGTTCTCCTTCCTGTTCATACTTTTCCAAGAAATCTTTCCTGGCCGGAACACCACCAGCTTTGGCAAACCGCAATTGTATATCCAAATTTAATTGCCAGAGATTGAATTCCTTAACCCATTTTTTAATTAACTCAGGTTTATTTTTCCAAATGTAACCACTGCCACTTGAATCAAGGTTTAGAAGTCTCTTTTCCCCTGGAGCATTTCCTGGTAGTGGCATGAAACCCCATTTAAAATCAGGGGGAGTTACGTCTTTCATTTCATTTGCGATCCATGTGCCATTTGTGATCATGGCTGCCTTGCCTTGTATGAATTCCATCTGCGATTGTGTATGATCGAAACTGGCAGTACCAGGATGCAGATATCCTTTTTTTGCGAACTCCGCTAATCTTTCTAAGAAAACTATAAAAGGTTTAGAAATATACAAATCAGGTTTTTGATAATAAGCTGCATCTGCATATTCTTCCCCACCTACAGCAAAAGGCATATTTCCCCAGCCAAAAGTAAAGTAATTTGCCGCATGCTTCCCATCCATCACCATGGGATATATGCCGTGCGCTTTTATTTTCTCACAAACTTTTATAAATTCAGGCCAGTTCTTTGGCTCCTCCAATCCCAGATCATCAAATATTTGTTTGTTGTAAAACACTCCAAAAATTGATAAGCCTGTTGGTAAACAATAAATATGCCCATGTTTGTACAATTCTCGCGGATCCACATCTATTACATCTTTCACTTTCACATCCGGACGGTCATAAAGTGGTCTTTCCCACAATTCATCTTGAGGCTCATATTTGCCAGCTGCAATTAGCTGTTGATCAGCCGCATACAGCCAATCATATATTTCATCTTCATCACCTGACTGAATGAGGGAACGAATAATATCCCTGTATGCAACTAGTCCTGCTTCTATATACCTCACGTCTATTTCAACATTGGGAAACCTTTTTTGAAAAGTTTCTACTGCGTACTGAAAATGTTCCTTGCCGTGACCAGCAACGGGATAAATAAATCTAAGCTTAACCTTTTGATCCTTTGGCAAACCGTTTTCAGGATAGACTCCACCGCTGTATTCACTATCACCTGTTACATCTGCTTTATTGCCGCAACCCACTACTAATAAAGCCAAAGATGCTAGCAGCAATATAATGCCCATAACACAAACTTTCTTTCTTACATCCAAACTCAATCACTCCTTTTTAGATAAGTTAAAAACGACAGCAACTCAAAAGGCTAGGGATTAGCGATGACACTTGATTCGACTCCATAAACAGCTGTTAACGAATGTCTATCAGCGACTGTTCAACTACACACAATAAATTTTTTAATTAACACTACAACGTAATTAAAAAATACGAAACGAATCTTTTGTAGCATAATTGCATTAAGGACTCAGAGGCTGATATGAGACAGGGAGTACATCTATATCCAAAATCGAAAGGATTCGTTTCTATGTCATCTAAGAAAACAGTTAATATTAACAATAACCGTTTGTAACGAAACTATCCCAGATAAAAGATGCTTTAAGAATTAAACTCGTCAGCTGAACCAAGCACGAGAAAATTTGAAATCAGCTTGCAAAATCATATCATTACCTTGGCTATAACATAACTATTGGCCCGCGAGTTAAGTACCTTGTGTGGTTAGAGGACAGACCTCTTGCTGCTTTCGGTTATAACCAAGCTGCCTATAAACTTGAGGTAAGAGATACATTTTTTGGTTGGAATGAAGAAAAACGTAAAGAATTGTTGCCCCACGTCATAAACAACTATCGCTTCCTCATATTGCCATGGGTGCAGGTTAAAAACCTTGCTTCTCACATAATTGCCCTATCCATCAAACAGGTTAAAAAGGATTGGCCGCTTCTTTACGGGGTAGTACCTTATATCTTGGAAACCTTTATTGATTTTAATCAATACAAAGGGACCTGCTATAAAGATTCAAATTGGCAATATGTTGGAAAAACTAGCGGGTACGCCAAAGTATGAGCCACATACCAGTATCATGGAAATAAGAAAGGGGTCTTTTTATATCCGCTTAAGAAAAACTTTAAACAATTACTTGGTTGCATAGATGAACCGCTCCGATTCCCCCAAAAACCAAAAATATCTGGAGATAGTTTCAATGCATCTACACAAAAACATATGGCATGTTAAAATTCCAGAAGAGTTCAATGTTCATGGAATCACAAAAGAACTACCAAATATGTTCAATCAATTCATCGCCCGTTTTATTGATTGCTTTATCCGTTCAGATCTAGTTCTCATTGCTATTGCGTATCTTAGAGGGCTATTGAGCGATATACCGAGAAAGACAGCTGAAGCTATAGCCATAGAACTTATTGATAATCCTAAAGGAGCTATAATTTATAATTCCACATAAAAGACGCCAAATGGGATGATCAAAAGGTTGAAAGAATTTATCAAGAATACCTTTCAGAAAGGATTTCCCATCCTGAAGGAATGTTTACCGCAGATGAAAGCGGTTTTGTAAGAAAAGGCAAGAATTCTGTTGGTGTATCCCGTCAATATTGTGGGAGTGTTGGAAAGGTTGAAAACTGCCAAGTTGGCGTTTTCGTAGGATTCTCAGGCCCAAAAGGCTATGGCCTGATTTCAAAGCAGCTTTTCATGCAAAAAAATGGTTTAGTGTAGAGTATGCCAAACTTCGAAAACTATGCGCCGTGCCCGAAGATTTGACCTTTAACCCAAACCCTCAGATTGCATTAGAAATGATTAGCGGAATTGGAGAATTTGGTTTATTCAAAGCAAAGTGGAACGGTGCAGATTCTCTTTATAGAAACAGCAGAGAATTCCTTGACCCTATTTGAAAAAAGTACTGGTATTTTGCTGGTACTAATAATAATACGCAGGTATGGCGATCCTAACCTATCTTTGAAGTGCCCGAGCATAAAGGAAGAGGTCCACGCCCTAAAAGAAAGGTAGCCACCACTCCATCCGAATCTATCTCTAAGATCACAGAAGATGATTCGATTCCTTGGCAAGAAATGCATCTTGGCGAAGGGTCCAGTTTATGCAGAAGTTAAAGTGCCTCGGGTTTATAGAGCCTTTCCAGAAAAAGATGGTATAATTCTCTTACGTTCATGCTAGCTATTTGTTCAGCGTTCAGAAGATAAGCAAATCAGGTATTCTGTAGGTAATGCTCCTAAAGATATTCCCCTAAATGAAGCGTGCAAGGCATTGTTGATACGCTAGCCGATAGAAAAGTGTTTCAATAAAGCTAAAATTGTATTAGACATGGATCATTATAAGTTTAGATCTTGGACTGCCTGGCATCGCCATATGCTTTCAGTGTTTATAGTTAGTGCTTTCCTTTTAGAAATAAGTAGCAGGTAATGGATAAAAAAGCCCATTTTTAGCATTCAATTAGCCCAACTGCTAGCTATATCTGCCTTAACAGGCAGCGAAAAAGAGATTGCGAAGGCCATAAAAAGGATAAATAATTATCTTCGTATTAACTACTATGCAGATAAATTACAGAAACGTAAAAAATCAAAAAGGCGAAGGCGTCTTTAAATTTAATTCACGTTGTAGGGTTAACTTCGGCAGCTCTATTTCAGTAACTTTACAGTAACATCGATTTGTGCGTTACCATACGGACGTCGTATTTTTGAAAACGTGTAATCGAGCCTTTGAGGAGAATATGCCCCCACGCCAAAAAATCATACCATCTCCTGAATAACTCCAAACCCACTCTCTAACATTTATCCTTTCAAGGCACCAATGTTCAAGTTCTGAATAATGTAATTCTGAAAAACACTGTAGACTATAATCGTGGGGATCATCATTATCACAAATCCAGCAAACAGCGTCACCCAGTCAGCTCTATACGTCATCGCTTGCGACATGGAATATATTGCCACTGACAGCGGATACTTCTCCGGATCACGAATATATAGCAAAGGCTGCATAAAATTGTTATAGTACCTCATAAAGTTAAATACATTTATCGTCAGCAGGGAAGGCCTTGCCAGCGGCAATCCCACATGCCAGAATGTCAGCCAGTAGGATGCTCCATCTATATAGGCTGCCTCATCCAACTCTTTGGGCTGGCCCTTCATGAAGGCAGTCAGGATTAAAGTGTTGAAGACAATCGTTGAGGCCCCGTAATTGATGATCAGACCAAACAAACTGTTCAGAAGCCCCAATAGCCTCATTAGGATGTAGCCGGTAACCATGGTGTTGAGGCCTGGTATAAAATAGCTGCCGATAATATACCAATAGATGACATTTCTGAGCTTAAAATCAAACCTTGCTAAGGTATAACAGCCAAGGCTAACCAATAACGTATTGAGGACCATCGCTCCAGACAAAAGGATAATTGTGTTAAAAAAGCTTTTGCCAATTCCAAGCTGGGACCAAGCCCGGTAATAGTTGTTCCACTGCATAATTTTTGGCAGCTGCCAGGCACCCATGAAAAACTCTTGAT
>JAAZDR010000288.1 GCA_012512705.1 Bacillota bacterium | reverse complement strand
GTTGAACCCAGGGTGAAAGGGCAGCTAAAACAGCTATCGGAAGCAGGGCTGCAATCAACAGGGGAGCAACAAAGCGATAGTTTGCAGTTTTTCGGTATAGCTGACTTACTCCCCGAGCGTCAACCAGTTTTTCTCCAACTTTTAAGCGCACCAGAAATGTACTCGCCATCCCGGCACGCCCTTTCTCTAAAAAGTCAACCATACTTGAATGCGTTCCCAAAGCAACGATTAGCTCAGCTTTGTTTTCATAAGCTAACAACATCGCCACATCTTCACTCGTACCTGGGGCGGAAAAAATTTTCGCTTCCAGACCGAGTTTCTTTACCCGCTCCATCCCCGGGGCCCTTCCGTCAGGATAAGCATGAACCACAAGCTCTGCAGCATTTTGCAAGGCTTCATCACCCACACTGTCCATATCACCGATGACTATATCTGCCCTATAGCCAAACTCCCATAAAGCATCTGCACCCCCGTCAACGCCAATTAGCACAGGTTTAACTTCATCTATATAATGCATTATCGCCTTTAAATCTTCACGGTAATTTTTCCCTCGAACTACAACCAAAACGTGGCGATCCCTAATCACTGTTTGCAGCTTTGGCATGGTCAAAGAGCCAAGAATAATTCCTTTCTCCCGTCGGGCATATTCCAAAGTGTTCTGCACAAAACGATCAAGTAATTTTCCCTGATTAATTTCAGCCCTAGCTATTTTTTTAGACAACAGCTCTTTAGTTAGGATTTGCCCTTTAGCGATTTTCTTTCCATTTTTAAAAATTGACTCCCCTTTAACTTCTACGGGGTCACCTTCCTTTAATTTTAAAAGAAATTTTTCCCCCAATCCCTCTACCAGAGTAATCCCTCGATCTAATAATTTGCCTGGCCCGTTGTTTACATAACTTTCTGTACAGAAAAAACCGGTATTTAAAACAATTTTAACCTTTGTTCGCAGTAGTGAATCTGCTGCTATTTCATCAAGATCATTATGCGAGATCAAAGCAATGTCCTGGGGCTGTAATCGTTTAACAAGTTTCTTAGTTGAAAGATCATAGCGAATCGGCCCGACAAAAGATTTTTTTTTCAGATTAAAATTTACATTCATCCTAAACTCACTCTTTCCTTTCATAGTTAGTATGGTTTGCGCTCGAAATAATATGAAAAATGATCCCTTCATTAGTTTGTTTTCTAATAACAGGCCTACCAAATAAAAGGCCGTTTTTATGTAAACACGTTCGCATAAAAACTTTTTAACAGGTTAATTTAAGATTACTATCAATCACTGTTAAAAACGCAGAATAAAATTATAGGAGTGAAATCATGCAAAAAATAAAGCAAAAAAAGGTGCTATTACTCTGGTTAAGCGTTATTCTACTGGGAATAGTATTTATCTCTACCTGGCATCTGAGAATGATCCTTGTGGAAAATATTCGCATAAATGAAGGCGATTTGCATTATGTAAACCTTAAATCCCCTTTTTCTTTACACGTCCGCGCAGATAAAGAAGGAATTATAAATCTTAACGGATCTTCGACTTGTACAGAGCGCAGAAAGATCACAACTGACAATCTAACTTTAGAAGCTTTATCATTAGGTGAAGTAAACCTGGAATTCAGCCTTTTCGGTTTGATTCCCTTGCGCGAAGTAACTGTTAGCGTGTTGCCGGAAATAAAAGTAGTACCAGGAGGACACTCCATCGGTATAAAGCTGCATTCTGAAGGAGTTATTGTTTCCGGATTTTACAGTGTTGATCATAAAAATTTTTCACCGGCGCAGGAAGCCGGTGTAAAAATTGGCGATATAATCATTGCAATTGAAGACGAAAAAATTAACGATATTAATGAAGTCGCCGAGATTATTAATCAGCTTGGTGAACGAGAAATTACGTTTACCATAAAAAGAAATGGCGAATATTTGAAGGTGCCCTTGCAACCAGTATTCATAGAGGCTTCCGACTGTTATCGTGTCGGTCTTTATATAAGAAATACAGCTGCTGGCGTAGGAACTCTTAGTTTTTATGACAAAGACAGCGGAATTTACGGGGCACTTGGACATGTAATTATGGATTTAGATAGCAATAAACCGCTGGAAATCATTGATGGACAAATAGTAAAGGCGAATATTGTAAATATCACAGCTGCCCAGAAAGGACAGCCCGGAGAAAAGACTGGAATTTTTATTGAACACGAGGATATTATGGGGAGCATAGAAAAAAACTGCAGTTTTGGTATTTTTGGCAAGATAAATCATATAGATGAGCAAAATTCACCTTACCCGGAACCCCTACCTTTAGCAACCACTTCACAGGTAGAAGAAGGACCGGCTGAAATTTTGACCGTTATCGAAGGAGAGGCCATAGAAAACTTTGAGATTGAAATTGAAAAAGTTATTAAGCAAGCCATCCCCGGTGATAAAAGCATGATCATCAAAGTGACTGACGAAAGATTGTTGGAAATTACAGGTGGGATAGTGCAGGGAATGAGTGGGAGCCCAATAATCCAAAATGGGAAACTTGTCGGTGCGGTTACGCATGTCTTCGTTAATGATCCAACACGAGGATATGGCATTTTTATAGAATGGATGATTAATGAAGCAGGTACCGGTAATGATAAAAAAAATATTTTATTATTTTTAAAATAAGGTAAAATATTTGAAGGAACATTTAAACAAATGTCGAATAATTAAAAATGTTAATTATTTTGTTTCCTATTAGTTTCCCATTAGGAGGTTTTGTTAATGCTTAAAGTATTAATAGCAGATGATAACCGCGAATTCAACGAACTATTATCGGATTATCTCAAAAAAGAACCCGATTTCGAAGTGGTTGGCTCTGCTTACAATGGTAAAGAAGCATTAAATTTGATCAGTGAAGTAGAACCTGATATCTTACTACTTGATATCATTATGCCGC
>JAAZDR010000287.1 GCA_012512705.1 Bacillota bacterium | reverse complement strand
TCGCGGATCGGTGAAAAGATCAGGCTCAAAGCTAACCGCGGTCGTCGAAAGACTTATGAAAAGGTCGGTGTTTTAGAGAACACCTACCCTGCAATATTTACGATCCGTGTTGATGAAGAAAACTATAACCGGCGCCTCTCCTTCACTTATGTGGATGTGCTTACAGAAACTGTAGAATTGAGTTTTGATATAGATGAAGAACGGTCACTGCTTACCGGCTCTAATTAAACTCGGTCGTTAAGAGACCGATTTTTTTTATAAATTTTATTAACTTATATTTGCCGTACAGCTTATTATTACTAGCATTTTATCGTCTGTTTTTGAACATATTAATGATGCTACTATTGATCCAAAAAAAAAGTTAAGGAGTGATATATGTGCCCAGACGCCGACCGATAATGTCAGATGCACTAAAATATGAAATTGCTGAAGAACTAGGGGTTGCTGATATCGTCTACCGAGAAGGTTGGGGCAGTGTGTCATCCAGGAATTGTGGTAACATAGTGAAAAAAGCGATCGAGAGGGCAGAGAAGGCGCTCCTGCAACAGCGTGGACAATAGTTAGCGTAGGAAGGGATATGCTCTAAGCAGTATATCCCTTCTTTATGTACTTTATGTGCTTAATGACGAAAAGAGGAATTTTACAGAGTACGTGGAATACTTTATGGAAATTTATTTTTTATTCTTTGTTTAAGGGAGGCAAATTATGAGCAGAGCTCTTTTAGTTATCGATATGCTTGTTGACTTTCTTGAGCAAGAGGGCGTCTTGTATTTGGGCGACGTCGCAGAAGAAGTTACTGCTAAAGTCAAAGCAGAGATTGAGGCGGCTAGGCAACGGGGCGAAAAGGTAATCTATGTCTGTGATCGGCATCAAAAGGACGATGCTGAATTCAAGATGTTTCCGCCACATTGCTTGCAGGGTGAGCGGGGTTCTGAAATTATCGCCACCCTTCAGCCACTGGACGGCGAACGCGTTATCCCTAAGCGACGCTATAGTGCTTTTTTTGCCACAGAGCTTGATCTTGTCCTAAGAGAAGCAGGGGTTACTGCACTCACTCTTGTAGGCGTTTGTACAAATATCTGTGTGCTATATACTGCAGCTGATGCTCGTGCCCTGAATTATGAAGTAAGGGTAATAAAGGATGCAGTAGCTAGTTTTGACAGGTCGGCACATGAATTTGCTTTAAAAGAAATGGAAAAGACTCTTGGTGTAGAGCTAGTATAAGATTTCTGGGGGTATAGATGATGCATGGGGAGATTAATAGCTTGGATGAAGTAAAAAATTTTAAGGTAGATAAGAAGCGGCGGCTGCATTCCGCCAGCCATGAAGAGATCTTCGCCGGCTGGACAACAGATGTATATTTTGTGCGTACCAAGGAGATCTTAAGGCACCTTAACCTAGAGGAAACTCATGTGTCGGCGGAGATTTTTGCAACTAGGCCCGGCATCCTGGCCGGAATTGAAGAAGCTTTGGCTTTGCTTGAAGGTCGGGATCTTGATGTTTGGGCGCTGCCAGAAGGACAACCTTTTGCAGAGAAGGAGGTTGTCTTACGCATCAGCGGTCCTTACAACCTTTTTGGCATGCTAGAAACCTCTTTATTGGGACTTTTGGCGAGCTCCAGCGGATGGGCGACAGCAGCAGCGCGATGCAAGGAGGCAGCTGGGGACAAGAGTGTTTTTTGTTTTGGCGCCCGTCATGTTCACCCTGCCGTAGCGCCAGTGATGGAAAGAGCAGCGATAATCGGAGGGGTAGATGGGTGCAGCTGTATCCTCGGGGCGAAGCTCCTGGGGAAAGAACCTGTAGGAACTGTTCCCCATGCTGTTTTTTTGATTGTTGGCGACACATTAAAAGTAGCGAAAACTTACGATCAGATCATGCCAGAGGATGCTCCGCGTCTGATCCTTGTGGATACTTTTAAAGACGAAGTAGAAGAGTCGCTGCGGGTAGCAGCAGAGCTTAAGGAGAGGCTGTCGGGGGTGAGGCTTGATACACCAGGTGAGCGGGGTGGGGTAACACCCGGCCTTGTCAGGGAGGTAAGGGCGACTCTCGACCTGCATGGATACAGCAATGTAAAGATCTTTGTATCCGGCGGCATTACTGCAGAGCGGATACCGCCTTTGGTGGAGGCAGGAGCCGATTCTTTCGGCGTCGGAAGCTATATATCAAGGGCGCCAGCAATCGATATGACTATGGATCTGAAAGAGGTAGAGGGTAAACCAATTGCTAAACGCGGGCGTATTCCAGGGATTACAAAGACATCCCGCTTGCAGAAAGTTTTTTAACAATATAAAAACAAACCAGAAGACAGCTGCCTATTAAAGTGGCTGTCTTTTTTGCATAATAAAAAGGGGGTGATCTGCTTGAGCGAACGGAATTTATTGATTATCGGCGGTGCTGAAGATAAAACTGGTAATTGTTTTCTTTTACGCGAATTTGTAAAGCTCGCCGGGTCGTCCAAATCACGGCTTGCTGTGATTACAACCGCTGCTGCCGCTCCACGTAAGGTGGGAGAGGAATACCGCAGGTTATTTTTAAAACTGGGAGCAAGTTCAGTAGATATTATTGCCTTCGATAAGCGCCGCGAAGTAAGTAGAGAGGCAGCAGCATCGCTTTTTAAGGCAACAGGGATATTTATCAGTGGCGGTGACCAGTTACGGCTAACCGGAATTCTTGGTGGAACGGTGATCCACAGCGCAATCAAAAAGTGCTATGCTGAGGGAACTATCGTTGCTGGAACAAGTGCCGGAGCCGCAGTAGTGGGCGCTACGATGATTGTTGGCGGTGATGATGAAAGAGCACCGAAAAAAGAAATTTTGCGCATGGCCCCTGGATTTGCTCTGCTTTCGGATGTTGTTATTGATCAGCACTTCGCCCAAAGGGGGCGTTTAGGTCGCCTGTTAGCAGTAGTCGCCCAAAACCCTGCAGTTTTTGGTATTGGCATAGACGAAAATACGGCTGCATTGTTCAAAGATGAAAACAGTTTTTATGTGCTCGGTAGTGAGACAGTCAGTGTGATTGACGGCCAAGGGATCTCTTTTTCCAATGTTTCTGACCAAAGGGAGAATGAAGCCCTTTCCCTTTTTGACGTGCAGTTGCACATTCTTTCCGCGGGTGCTGCCTTTAACCTAAAACTAAGGAGGCCAACGCTATCAAAGCTTGCATGATTCGTATAGATTTTTTCTTTTACGGGCATATTAACCGCTATGCAGCATTTGAATGGGAGTTGTTGGCATGAAAAGTTTAGGGTTTCAGGTTTATTCAGGACGAAATATTTACAGCCACCGCCCGGTAATTAAATTCATTGTCGACTTAGAAGAGGCAGCTAGAAAAAGAACCGATCAACTACCGGCATTTTGCACGGCACTTTTAGAGCTGCTTCCCGGCTTAAAAAAACATCACTGTTCGCGCAGTCGGCCTGATGGGTTTGTGGAAAGGCTTCAGGAAGGAACCTACCTGGGTCATGTGCTAGAGCATGTAATCCTTGAGCTGCAAGAGCAAGCAGGTATAGGTTCAAGGTATGGCAAAACCGTGGAGACGGATATTCCCGGAGTAGTAGAAATTATTTTTGAGTATCGTCTGCGCCAAGCAGCGGAGTTTTTAGCGAACTATGCGCTGTATCTCGTAAGCACGCTGCATGATGGTGTGGTTCCGGATATTAAAGCTGCCTTAAAAGCGGTGGAAAAGATGCGCAGGGAACTAGAACCAGGTCCAAGCACACAGGCAATTATCGATGCTGCCAGGGAGAGGGGAATCCCGATCTTTTTTTTGCAGGAAGGAATAAGCCTTTTACAACTTGGGACAGGCTGTTATCAGAGGCGAATATGGGCTACACTTACGGATCAGACTGGGTGTATCGCCTGTGATATCGCCAGCGACAAAAACTTGGCTAAGGAGCTATTAAGGGGTGTACTGGTGCCTGTGCCCGCAGGAGAGCAAGTTTTTTCCGTGGAGCAGGCTCTTGGTGTTTGGCAGTGGCTTTCTTCTCCGGTGGTTGTAAAGCCGGTCAGAGGGAATCAGGGCAAGGGCGTATCGTTGAACCTCAATACAGCGAAAGAAATAGAAGAAGCGTTTGCCTTAGCACGTCAATTTGATGAAGGTGTGCTTGTGGAGGAATATATTAAAGGTCGCCAGTACCGTTTTCTTGTCGTGGGCGGTAAGGTGGTTGCCGTTGCCGAGCGGATTCCTGCCCATGTTATTGGTGACGGAAAAAGCAGCATCCGTAAGCTTATAGAGCGCGTTAATGCTGATCCCCTACGCGGGGAGGGGCATGAATTGCCTTTAACAAAGATCAAAATGGATCAATTCTCCCAAGCAGCCCTTTCCCGGCAGGGTTTGTGCTTCGATTCCATCCCCGAAAAAGGACGGATTATCTATTTGCGGGAAAATGCAAATTTGAGCACCGGAGGCATTGCAGTCGATGTAACTGACGATGTGCATCCTGCCAATGAAGAGCTTGCTTTACGTGCAGCCCAGGCGATCGGCCTCGATCTAGCTGGCATAGATATAGTCACCCCTGACATCAGCATCCCCATGGGAGAAAAAGGAGCAGTAATCGAGGTTAATGCTGCGCCTGGAATCAGGATGCATCACTACCCTGCCCAGGGTAAAGCACGCAATGTGGGGAAAAGTATTGTAAATATGCTTTTCCCACCCGGCGAAAAAGTGCGTATTCCGGTAGTATCTGTTACCGGTACAAACGGGAAAACAACGACAGTACGTCTTATAAGCCACATCTTGCGCCAGGATCGTAAAACAAATGTCGGGATGACAACAACAGACGGCGTATTTTTAAATGAACACTGTCTGCTGCCAGGTGATAAGTCTGGAGCGGAGAGTGCGCGTATGCTTTTGCGTGATCCGCGGGTAGATGTTGCTGTGCTAGAGACCGCTCGCGGCGGGCTGGTGCGCCGTGGTCTTGGTTATGATGCGGCTGATGTTGCTGTGCTGACAAATATTAGTGCTGATCATTTCGGTCAGGATGGTATCCGCAGTATCGATGACTTGATCTTTATAAAATCTCTGGTTGTTGAAGCCCTCTACCCGCAGGGGGCAGCAGTGCTTAATGCTGATGATCGAAACGTATTACGCGTTGTTGAGCGGGTTCGCTCCAGGATCATTTATTTTACACAAAAAAGTGATAACATTATTGTCCGGCGCCACCTGGGACAGGGAGGAAAGGCAGTGATCGTCTCCAAAGGAAAAATTTTTCTTGCCGCCGGAGCTCGGTTAGAAAACCTTTTGTCCTTAAAAGAAATACCCCTTACTTTTGAGGGGAAAGCGAAGCATAACGTAGAAAATGTTCTGGCAGCGATTTCTGCTGCCGTTGCTTTGGGGATAAACAAAGACCAGCTAGTTGCCGCTTTGCAAAGCTTCGAGGCGACTACAGAGCAAAACCCCGGACGCTGCAACCTCTTTGACCTTGGCTACTGTCGAGTTTTACTAGATTATGGCCATAACCCTGCGGGGATCGCTGCAGTGCTGCAGATGGCACGGCGTCTCAATCCGGCACGTCTGATTGGCGTTGTCGGCGTTCCTGGAGATCGCTCAGCAAAGCTGATCCGCGCCTGTGCAAAGGTAAGTGCCAAGGCTTTGGATTACATAATTTATAAAGAAGACAGTGACCCTCGTGGTCGGCAAGTCGGCGAAACAGCAGCTATTTTATATGAAGGGGCTTTGCAGGCT
>JAAZDR010000286.1 GCA_012512705.1 Bacillota bacterium | reverse complement strand
CATCTACTCCCGCCATTGTAGCGAAAATGTGATAGCGGTATTCCTGCTTATTTTGAGCGGGTTTTTTATTATTTTTAGCCAAACATTTTGCTCCCCTTCTTTGATCCAATTCAAATTAGTAAAAAGCAAAGTAAGAAGTAAAAGATAGGGGAAACATAAGGATGGCTTATGACTTAACCTGTTTTCCTGAAACGGGGTGTAGGATATGATCTTTAAAAAGCATTTTTTGCGTAAATTGCCGGCAGTGGACAGGATTTTGCTTCATCCGCTGTTACTTCCCTTGGAGAAAGCTTTGCCAAGGAGTATTTTGGTGCAAGCTGTTCAAGAACTAATTGAAGAGAGACGGAGGGGAATTATCAGGGCCAAGAATGAGGATGAGGCGCAAAAAATAGATCTATCTTTGGATAATATAGCGCGCGATGCTTTGCGAGTAGTTAAAGCTAAGCTTTCACCAAGCCTCCGCCGAGTGATCAACGCCACGGGTACGGTTTTACATACTAATCTGGGTCGTGCTCCCCTGGCACGGGCTGCGATGGAGATGTTGCAAGAGATCGCTTCTGCTTACTGCAACCTTGAATATTCACTAAAAGAAGGGCACCGTGGTTCCCGCCATGAACATGTGGAATCTATTTTGTGCAATCTTACAGGTGCTGAGGCTGCCTGCGTTTTCAATAACAATGCCGCTACTGTTTATCTTGCTCTGAATACGCTAGCGAAAGAGAAAGAGGTAATTGTCGCCCGCGGAGAGTTGGTAGAGATCGGCGGATCTTTTCGTATACCTGAAGTAATGAAAGCTAGTGGGGCGCAGCTTGTGGAAGTGGGAACGACAAATAAAACTTATCTTGCAGATTATGAACAGGCGATTACAGAAAAAACAGCCCTTTTACTAAAGGTTCATACTAGTAATTATCGAATTATTGGTTTTACGGCGGATGTAAGCATTCGGGAGCTGGCAGCCCTTGGGAAAGAAAAAGGGATTCCTGTTATGGAAGATATTGGCAACGGGGCGCTGGTCAATCTTTCGGGGTTTGGCTTGCCCGCAGAACCCTTGCTGAGCGAAAGTATTAATGCGGGTGCTGCTCTTGTTACTTGTAGTGGGGATAAACTACTCGGCGGACCGCAGGCAGGGATCATTGTTGGGGAAAAAGAGAAAGTGGAGCGGATTAAAAAAAATCAGATGGCCAGAGCTTTGCGCATTGATAAGCTTACACTTGCTGCGTTGGAGGCGACTCTGCGCCTTTATCAGGAGGAAGGCAAAGCGCTGAAAGAGATCACTGTTTTACGCATGCTTACCTTGAAGCCTTCGGAGTTGAAACAGAAGGCGGAGACAATTCGTGCAAAGCTAGCGGATCTTTGTGCTGGGACAGCAGATTTTCAGTGTGCAGAAAATATTTCTTATGTAGGGGGCGGAGCGATGCCCCAGGCAGAGCTTCCTAGCTATACGGTGTTCGTCTCCCCTTACGAGATATCTGTGGGAACTCTTATAGAACGGTTGCATGCGGGTACTCCGCCAGTCGTCGCTCGTATTGAAAACGATAAACTTGTTCTCGATCCACGCACGCTGCAGCCCGGTGAGGAAGAAGCGTTAATTAATGCTGTGGCCTCAGCCCTTGGGGAAAATTCAACTGGTGCTTTTTAGTAATGTGGCTTTGTGGCTTGGGAGGGGAGACTATTGTGGAACATCTGATTATCGGTACAGCAGGTCATGTTGACCACGGAAAGACAAGATTGGTTAAAGCCTTAACGGGAGTAGATACCGATCTGCTAAAAGAAGAAAAGGAGCGTGGCATCTCTATTGACCTGGGGATAGCCCATTTTCGCTTGCCAGAAGGTCGACTAGCTGGAGTTATTGATGTTCCAGGTCATGAACGTTTTTTACATAATATGCTTGCTGGTATCGGTGGCATAGATTTGGTGCTTTTTGTGATCGATGTTATGGAGGGGATCATGCCTCAGACCAGAGAGCATTTACAGATTCTAGAACTTTTAAACCTGAAGAAAGGGATAATTGTTCTTACCAAAATTGATCTCGCGGAGGATGGCTGGTTAGAGATTGTGGAAGAAGAGGTGCGTGATGCCTTTCGTGATACATTTTTAGAGGGTGCCCCCCTTTGTGCGGTTTCAACAGAGACAGGTGAAGGTCTGGACGAATTGCTAAAGACAATTGAGTTAGTAGCAGCCCAGATAAAACCGAAGCAGGTGGATGGCCCGCTAAGGCTGCCGGTAGACCGTTTTTTTAGTATTCCTGGGTTTGGGACTGTGGTGACTGGCACTTTGCTGAGTGGGAGAATTGAGATAGAACAAACTGTAGAAGTTCTCCCCCCGGGAAGTAAAGTTCGCGTGCGAAAACTACAGGTTTACGGCAATGATGTTGCAGTGGCGGTAGCTGGACAGCGTGTTGCTGTAAATCTTGCTTCTTTTGAGAAGGGTAAAATAGAGAGGGGGAGCGTTGTTGCTACTCCTGATTTTTTTAAACTTACTAGTCAGGTTGATGCGCGGCTTTCACTGTTGGATGCAGGGCGTGAGCTGAATTTTTGGGATCCTGTTCACCTTCACCTTGGGACAGCCCGAGTTGTTGCCAGGGTAGCTCTGCTGGACCGGGAATCTCTTGAGCCTGGGGAAAGTGCTATTGTTCAGCTCCGTTTTCAGTCACCCATAGTTGCTCAACGTGGTGATCGATTTATTATCCGTTCCTATTCGCCGATGACTACTATTGGCGGGGGCTTAGTAATTGATCCGGATCCGCCTAAGCACAAGCGTTTTCGCAAGGAGATTTATCAATTATTGGAGACCATCGAAAAAGACGACAGCTGGTTTCTTATAGAGAAAATTTCTAGAAAGAACTGCACTGTCAACGAAATGGCCCGCGCTACAGGTTTTTCTAGGGAATATCTTGCGTCCCTTCTGAAACAGATGGAAAAAGAGGGTAAGATTGTTGCTCTTGACGAAGTATATATAACCAAGAGGCAATTTACGGATTGGTTAGAGAAACTTACGGGGATCCTGCAGAGATACCATGCTGAATACCCTCTTCATCAAGGTATCTCGCGTGCTCATTTAAAAAGCTCTTTAACTGATTCTCTTACCTTAAAAGCATATGATTTTTTTTTAATAAGGCTGCAAGCAATGGGCTTGATCAAAATAGAAGGCGATATAATTTCTTTGACCGGCTTTTTGCCACAACCGAAAGGTGAGCAGATAGAGCATTTGAAGCTCATTAAAAAAAGGTATGAGGAAGCATTTTTCCAGCCACCGATTCCCAGAGAGCTGGAAGAATTACTTTCTTTAAAAAAGGAAGAATTGGAGCATTATTTGGCTTATCTTACCAAACAGGGGATTTTAAAGCGCGTTGCCGAAAACATATATTTTTACCATAAACATTATCATAAAGCATTAATGCTCTTAAAAAAACATTTTGCAAAAAAATCACAGCTTACACTAGCAGAATTTCGCGATCAACTGCAGAGCTCTCGTAAATATGTACAACCACTACTTGAGTTTTTTGATCAGATGAAACATACAAGGCGTGTTGGTGATTGGCGTGAAGCTTGGAAACTTCCCGAAAACGAAGAAGACTAAAGCCAACCATAAGGGCTATAATTGTGAAAGGAGGGTTTATTATGTCCGATGACATTCGCCTCAGTCTGATGGCGGAGAGTGCCGGTTGAGCAGCAAAGTTGGGTCCGGAGACCCTGGCACAGGTCCTGTGCTCTCTACCAAAGATGAAAGATGAGAACCTTTTAAGTGGCGATAATCCTTACGCAGATTCAAGTATTTACCGCATTGATGCGCACCGTGCGTTAGTACAAAGTGTAGATTTTTTTACTCCTGTTGTTGATGATCCCTATCTTTTTGGCCAGATTGCCGCGGCTAACGCCTTGAGTGATATTTATGCCGTCGGGGGGAAACCACTTACTGCTTTAAACCTTGTTTCTTTCCCTGCAAAAGAAGTTGATTTAGGGATTCTGAAAGAGATTTTAAAGGGTGGAGCGGATAAAGTACTGGAGGCGGACGCTGTTATTGCTGGTGGACACAGTATTGAGGATAAGGAGCCTAAATACGGGCTGGCAGTGACCGGCATCATAAATTTACGGGAGATTGTTGACGCTACGAGGGCACGGCCAGGGGATCAACTTGTTCTTACGAAGCCGATCGGGACGGGAATCCTGATGACAGCCTTAAAAGGCGGTTTTCTTAAACAAGAAGAAATACAGGATACCTTAAATGAGGTTGCTGGGTTAAATCGCCGTGCTGCAGAGGCAATGAAAGAGGTAGGTGTCTCTGCTTGTACTGATATAACCGGCTTTGGCCTCGTGGGGCATATGTTAGAGATGGCGGCAGCAAGTAAAGTATGTTTGAAGCTTAACCTCTCGCAAATTCCGCTTTATCCGCGTGTAGAGGAGATGGCTGCTATGGGCCTAATCCCTGGTGGGAGTATAAGGTG
>JAAZDR010000285.1 GCA_012512705.1 Bacillota bacterium | reverse complement strand
CAATTGTAGTGCGCATGATCAACACGATATACAGAAGCTGTCGGTTGGCGATCTTTTCAATCTTCATGATCCTCGCCCCCTTCTTGGTCACGATTTAGTTTAAAGAAGCGCCTTGTCTGCCGCAGGCTTTGGCGTACTGGTTCGCGAAAACCGATGAGGCGGGGACGGCTGACTAACCCCCATTTCCAAATATGGAGGATATGGTCTTTCATATCGCGCCAGATCAGGGGAGCAGCAGGGACCAGATATGGGATGCCGAAAGAGCGCAGCGCGCAGAGATGAACAACGAGCAGAAAGATCCCGAACTGAATACCGAAAAGGCCGAATATCGCTCCAAGGCCGATAAAGAGAAAGCGCAGCAGTCTCCCAGCTATTCCAAGGGCAAAGTTTGGTACAGTAAAGGAGGCGATCGCTGTTAAGGCAACGACGATCACCACCGGTGGGGAGACGATTCCGGCGCTGATCGCTGCATCTCCAAGAACAAGGGCACCGACAATGCTGATCGCTGTTCCGATCGGTGAGGGGAGACGCACTCCTGTTTCGCGAAGCAGCTCAAAGACGCTTTCCATGATCAGTATCTCCATGACGACGGGAAAGGGAATCCCTTCCCGTGTCGAAGCAATGCGCAGGAGTAAGGTTGTGGGAAGCAACTCTGGATGGAAATTTATTACAGAGATATAGATCCCGGGGAGAAAAGTTGAAGCTGTGATCGCCACATAGCGCAGGAAACGGACGAACGTTCCCATCGGAAATTTTTCAAAAGCATCATAACTACGTGCCAGCAGCCGCGGTAACACGTAGGGGGCGAGCGTTGATTATCCTCGACAAAGTCTTCAATACCCCCGCTTTCAAAGATTGAGTCTGTATCGATTTTCTGGAGCCGGCTGCGTGCTTCTTCCACATTTTTTCTCCGGCTAAACCTTTGATTAGACGAGGGCGATCTGTGTGTGTGTTAAACTGCCAACGCGAAATCCTTCTATCCAGAGCTGGGGGATACGGATACGGCGACGGATCAGCACAAGGTTATCTTGGAGCGGTTCAATAAAAGATTCCCTTGGCCCGCAAATGGAGATCTCTGTTTCCGTTTCTTGTATGTTGCGTCTCGTCCAACCTTTTGTGTCAATCGCGAGCGCTGTCTCCATGCCGTCTAAAATAAAGGCTGTATCTCCGAACAAAACATGATCAAAGAGAGTATCAAGTTCTTCAATCTCAGTAATCTCAGCGGCAGTGAGCACCTTATCCTTAATATAATTAAGCAGGGGCATCCCTCCCTGTGGGAGAGACATCCGCTTGAAATTATCGATCTTAGGCGTCTCGATCAACAGCGTGCGCATGACTTCATCAAGTGTGGCTGTATTAACCATCCCCTCGATAAAGACTATGGCAGCGTTGATGTTTGTCGGGTTAATTTTAAATTCCCGCACCTGTAGGCCAAAGCTGTTGCCGTGATATTCACGAATTAAGGAAAGATTAGCGGAAAGGCTTTCCCTTAGTTTTTCTTTTTGAGTTAATTTGCGCAGCTGGGAAATGTCTAGATCGTTTCGCTGCTTTTTTTGCTCATCTTGCTTGCGAGTGCCAGAGAAGAGGCCAATGATTTTTTTAAAGATACTCATTATAAATTTTTCCCTTCCTGCTGGAGAGACTTAAAGAGAGATTTATAGTAGTAGTATATTTTGCATCAGGGAGGAAAACTATGCAGGTCAACTCATCAGTTGCAGCAATATGCTATTAAAAAAAGGAAAATGCCTATTAATTTAAGTTTTCTGCAGACGAAAAAATATATATAGAGATAGCTCCAAGGTAGAGAAAGGAGCACCAGATGAGAAAATCCCCCAGGCACTGGTAGATTGTCTCCTGCCTGGTGAGATCGAGTTCAAGAAAAAACGTCTGTTCTTCCATGAGCGGGGCACGAAAAATTTCCCGACCCAGATAGTCGAAGGAGATTGTGATTCCGGTGTTTGCGACCTGGGTAAAACCTGTTCCCATCTCTGCAGCCCTGATCGCGCCGATCTGGGCATGCTGATCGAGGCCGATGCTTTCATTAAACCAGGCATCGTTGGTGAGGGTGAACATATGCCTACTCCCGAGTGCGGCGAAACGGCGCGTCAGATCGCCAAAGTAGGACTCAAAGCAGACAACAGCGCTTAGACGCAGTTCATCAAGTGTAAAAAGGGAGATTGCTGCTCCCGGGGTGTAATGTCCAAGGCGCATATTCAGATCAATAAGCCGATCTAAGACCCCGGCAAGGGGAAAATACTCAGCAAAAGGCACCAGGCGCTGTTTGTAATAAAATTGCTTGCTTTTTTGCCCCGGTATTTCAAGGTAGACTGCGTTATAGGTTTTCTTTTCCTCTTCTACTGTCTCTACCATTGCTCCGTAGAGGATCGGGGTATCGATCTCTTCTGCAAGGCTTTTCATCTCTTCTAGGGCCGGACGTTTTCTCTGCAGTTTAAGTGAGACTACGGTTTCGGGCCAGACTAAAAGGTCCAAATCTGCGTAGGATTTTGCAGCTTCACGACTCATCCTTTTGTATTTTTTAAAAGTACGAACCGCTTCCCCGGGATCTAAAATCCTTTCCTGGGGAATATTACCTTGAAGCAAGGCAACATGAAGCGGTGTCTGTGCTGGTTCGACTTTGTAGAGGGAGGGCAAAAAAAGTCCGGCGAAAAAGAGGATGCAGAAAACAATTGTCGCTGCTAAAGTTTCCTGGCGCTTTTTTTCTTTCCAGAAGAGGAAGAGCACTACTTGGAAAAAGAGCATAAAAAAGGCCAGGCCCCAGTAGCCATAGACACTGGCAAGACGTAAAATAAACGGGTATTTCCACTGGCTATAGCCGATGAAGCCCACTGTATAACCCAAAAAGGTAATGGAGCGCAAGTATTCGAGCAAGACCCACATTGCTGGAGTAGCTAGTGCGAAAAGGAAAGTGGGGAGACGTCTTTTGAGCATGGTAAAAAGACAACCAAAGAGGGCAAAAGCCAGGGAAAGCAAGCCGACCATCAATAAGACAAGAACAGCACCTAAAGTAGGTGCGAGATAGTAGACCAGCACCTCGCCAACATAGAGGTTAAGGTATAGCTGGAAGATAAAGCCGCAGATAAAGCCGCCCCAAAAACTACGCCTCGGAGTGGAGTAGTTAAAAAAATTGAAAAGGGGTAAAAAAGCGATCCAGCCTAGGTAGCCTTGTTCAAAGCGCGGAAAACAAAAAATAAGTAATACTGCGGAGATAAACGGCAGTATCCAGATTATCATTGCTCGAAACTGTTGACTGCTTCTATAATTCAAGCTTAGTTCCTCGCTATCGGAATTTTTTTTCAACAAAACCATTATAACATATGCTTCCTGTTCGCTGCAGGTAATTATCTACGGTCCTGTTGTGGAAGCTAGAGACTAGAGACGGTGCAAGAAGTAGGAGTTGCGCATCCTGAGCTTTTTGTTATTGCTGTAAATAATGCTATAATAGGGTAAATAGAACTTTCTCCAAGGAGGTATATGATGGCTCCAGCATCTGAAAAAAATTCCCCGGCAGCGGTTGCTGCTGAGCTGGTCGATGTAGCTATGGGACGGCGTCCGGCCGAGCTGGTTTTTCGTCGGGGGAAATTGGTGAATGTTCATACAGCAGAAGTTATAGAGAATACTGATGTTGCTGTCTATAAGGGTCGCATTGCTTTTGTTGGTGATGCAGGACATACGATCGGTCCGCAGACAGAAAGGGTAGAAGCTGACGGTTATTATCTTGTTCCCGGCTTTTTAGATGGGCATATTCATGTGGAAAGCAGTATGGTAACACTTTCGGAGTTTGCCCGTGCGGTGATCCCTAGTGGAACAGTGGGTATCTTTATGGATCCGCACGAGATCGCCAACGTTCTCGGTTTAGAGGGTATTCGCCTCTTGCATGAGGAGGGGCGGAATATCCCCTTACGGGTGTTTACGACAATTCCTTCCTGTGTCCCTGCTGCACCGGGGCTCGAGGATGCCGGCGCAGTAATCGGCCCGCAGGAGATCAAAGAGGCGATGCGCTGGGAAGGCGTTGTCGCTTTAGGGGAGATGATGAATTTTCCCGGAGTCCTAAACAATGATCCCCGAACCTGGTCGATACTAGCGGAAACGATGGAGGCAGGGAAGACTATAACTGGTCATTATGCACTGCCTGAGACAGCAAAAGGGCTCCCTGCTTATGCGGCCGCGGGCATCAGTTCTTGCCACGAATCAACTCGCGCTGAAGATGCTTTGGCCAAGCTGCGCCTGGGAATGTACGCACAGCTGCGGGAAGGTTCAGCATGGCATGATATAAAGGAAACCATAAAGGTTATTACAGAGGGTAAAGTGGATAGCCGACTCTGTCAGCTTGTCACTGATGATACCCATCCGCAAACCTTAATTGAGTGCGGCCACCTGAATCATGTTGTCAGGCGTGCTATTGAAGAAGGGGTGACCCCTGTAGAGGCAATCCAGATGGCCACACTGAATACAGCGCAGTACTACGGGATGGCCGACAAGCTCGGCAGTATTGCCCCAGGCAGGTATGCTGATATCCTCATGATTAAGGACCTTTCTTCGGTAAAGGTGGAGCGGGTTTACATAAATGGTAGACTTGTTGCGGAAGAGGGGAAATATAAAGGGGATTTGCCTGCGTTTCCCTATCCTCCACAGGCAATGAATACGGTTAAACTAAAGGATAGACTACTTCCACAGGATTTTTTTCTCCCAGCACCCGCTGGGATCAAAGAAGCACGGGTAAGGGTAATCGAGGTTCAGGAGGTGAGTGTCATCACTAAGGCGGTAGAAGCACTTCTACCAGTAAATAATGGCCAGTTACAGATTGAGCCAGGTAAAGATCTGGCCAAACTGGCTGTTATCGAGCGCCACCGCGGCAGCGGTAGTAAAAGTCTCGCTCTCGTCTCCGGATTCGGTTTTCACAGTGGTGCAGTCGCTTCTACTGTTGCCCATGACAGTCATAATCTTTTAATTATAGGCAAGGATGAGCGCGATATGGCTCTGGCGGGCAACATTCTCGCCGAAAATGGAGGAGGGATGATTGCTGTAAAGGACGGTGAAGTAATCGCAGTTGTTCCTTTACCTATTGCCGGTCTACTCTCTGATCAGCCGGTGGAGAAAGTTAAAGAGCAGATCGCTGCGCTTGCCGCAGCATGGAGAACTTTAGGGTGCTCGATGGTTTCTGGGTTTATGATAATGACCTTGCTTTCCCTGCCAGTAATTCCCGAACTGCGTCTTACCAACCGCGGTCTCGTTGATGTTGTGAACTTTGAATTTGTTGATCTCTTTCTTTAGTGGTTAAAGCTCTGCATTTTACCTATACAAGCTTAGCTTAAGCTCTTAATTTTTTCAGATGCTGGACCTCAAGTAGGGGTTAAGCAGGCTAATATGGGTTCCTTTTGCCCCGAGGGAGCGTGATTTGATCAGGCCAGCGCTCTCAAGCTTTCGTAAAGCACAAATTAAGACGGAGTGAGAGACATTAAGACTTTTCGCAAGTTTGCGGGCAATAATAATGCACTCATCTTTATGATTGAGCTCTGATATAAGCTTGTCTACGATCTGCTTTTCGGAAAATGATAATGCTTGTATTGCAGTACGCGCCAGGGTCTGCTTATAGATTTCCTTGGTGTTGTTTTTTGATTCTCTTTTTAACAGTTCTATGGTTGCACAACTAAGAGCTGTTTCTAAAAGAACGAGTGCATCTAAGTTAAAAGCCCCTCCGAATTTAATGACTACCAAGGAACCAATCCTTTGGGCGCCGTGTCTTATCGGCCTAATAATAATGATTTTTTGTTGCGCCTGTTCCGTAGAGCATGGGAGATGATCATCGTAAAGACATGTTTCCCCCTCAAGCTTCAAATTAAATACCGTTCTCCCCTGTTGTAAGAGGTTGTTTAAACAAGAAGAGAACTCCCTTTTAGGGGTTTTTTTGGGGGT
>JAAZDR010000284.1 GCA_012512705.1 Bacillota bacterium | reverse complement strand
TTACAATCCTTACCACTAGCACTTCCACAGTCTCTGCTGTGATCCGGAAATCTTCTGCAATTTCTTTCCCCATAACCCAGGCAATTTTCTCGCCAGCAACGAGCAGAGGCCAGGGCTCCCTCTCCTCAACAGGGATTTTCTGTTCCATATAATAATCCTTCAACTTCTTCGTTCCCTGCATACCAAGAGGGCGAAACCGTGCCCCAGGCCAACGAGAGCAAATTTTTAAAGGATTTTGCAGCTTACGGTAATCAAGATAAGCTTCTACTCCTTTACGCGGTGGCCAGCAAAGCGCAGTTGGTGAAGCGAGTGAGGTTTCCAAGTAATAGTCCATACCCGGAACAAAGGTTTTTCCCGGCACTTCAACAACAATAGGTTTCAGCTTTCCCCCCTCTTTTTTCTTCCTTTCTTGTTCTTGCCCGCGAAGAGAGAGGATTAGCTCGCCGTACCTTTTCTTGACGCTTATGCCAGGAAGGTCAATCTTGGCATTCGGCTTCTTGACTTTAATGAGATTAATTGTTTCCTGCAAATGTTCCTCTGTTATCCCGGGCACCGCTCCCCCACAAAGCCGACGCAGAATAAAGCGCAGCAGGCGGAACTGCATTGCCGGGTGTTCAACGCAGAAGCCAACGCTATCTAGAATTACCTCCTGCTCCGTCTCCTTTTTTAGCAGCAAAAAGTAAATCTTTTGTGCCTGTGCATCAAGATAGTCTCGCTCGCGGGCGAGTATGCGCGACTGAACAGCAATACGCTCCTTCAGATTCGGATTAAAGTTCTCTTCCAAATAGGGGATAAGCTCGAGACGTATCTTATTGCGGCGGTAAACTTTTTCTAGGTTACTGCGATCAGTAACAGGTTCAACGCCTAGCTGACAGCAGTAATCTTCGATCTCTTTACGACTAAGCTCAATAAGAGGGCGTATCAAGATCGCCCCACCGGGCGAAAGGGGACGTTTAGGCCTCATTCCTGCAAGACCGTCAAGTGCAGCCCCTCTCAAAAAATTTAACAACACTGTTTCCGCCTGATCGTCGCGGTGATGCCCCGTAGCTACCTTCTGCGCACCTACCTCACTGGCTAAATGCTGCAGATAGCTGTAGCGAAGGCGGCGGGCAGCGTCCTGTGGGGAGAGGCCGTATTTTTTTTGGTATTTATGAACATCAATCCTCTTACTAACAAAAAATAGGCCAAGTTCCTCGGCCTTCTGACAAACATATTCTACCTCTTCCTTAGCCTCCGACCGCAGACCGTGATCAAAGGTAACGACAAAAGGCTCAACCTTCAGTTTCTGTGCCAGAGAGCTGAACACATATAGCAAACAAAGTGAGTCCGGGCCACCGGACACAGCAAGCAAAACTTTCTCGTTCTGCTCCAAAAGCGCGTATCTCTGAATTGTTCCCTGGACCTGCTCTTCTACATAAGCGATAATATCTCTATTCATCTAACACACCTCATTGCATGGCGTAACATATTTCGCCATGCACACCTTTTTATCCTGCCATTAAAACAATTTTCTTACCCTGCAGACAATTACTGTTATATCATCCTCAGGCTGAGCGGAAACCGCATCTAAAAGGCGATCAGCCACAAACTGTGCTTGAGTACTCTCGTCCACCTGCCGCAAAAACCCCAGCAACCATTCCTGACCGCCGCCACCATCGATAGAAATGGTTTCCAGGAGCCCATCGGTAAAGAGCAACAGCAGGTCGCCGTCCTCTACTACTTCATGTAGTGACTCCGCTTCGATTTGGTGCAGGATGCCCATGGGCAGCGAATTAGCACCAAGTTCTTTAATTTTTTCCCTCTTTTTTAGATAGCTTGGTGCTGCACCTATTTTTAGAAGCTCAAACTGACCACAGATAGAGTCAAAGAGCAAAAGATCTACCGTTGCAAAAATCTCATCCGAAGAACGCAATTGCAAGAGAGAGTTGACTGTACGTAAAATTATATCTCGCTCAAACCCTGCCTCCAAAAGTTTTTCAATGATGCTGACCGTTGCCTTACTCTCTTGCTGAGCACGCATACCACTTCCCATACCATCACTGAGAATTATCACCTGTTTTCCGTCTTTTAATTCCATAATACTGTAATAATCACCTGAAGCCCGCTTCCCTTTACAAACAGCTTGGGAAATCCCCACCTCAAGCAAGTATTTTGGCGCAGCAACATTCTCCTCCCCTTCAACCAACTCTAATTTTATCTCCTGTGCAAGGTCGTTCATTACTGCAGATATGCCGTTTAATTGGCTGGAGACCAACTGTCGCCCCTCTTTGAACTGTGCCTGCCAGTAACGATTAAGGTGGTAAATATCACGGAGCTCTTCCGCCGCTCTGACCAGCTCTTTGGATCTTGTACAACGCTCACGCAGCTCTTTTGGAATATGCCCTTCCGAGATCCGGCCTTCACTTTCTAGGCGCGTAAAAAGCTCTAGCATGACATTATAATTTTTGTAA
>JAAZDR010000283.1 GCA_012512705.1 Bacillota bacterium | reverse complement strand
CAGCAAAGCTACCGCAGCTAATGGTGGAAGTAAAGTTTTTAGGGGCTAGCTTCATGGCCTTGCGTTTGTTGTTAACCGTTACGGCAGCAATTGCTATTGGTTACCTGATGGAAGCAGTTGCTGGAGAAGAACTTTCTGCGGAGATAAAAGAGAGAGCAGCTGTAGCAAGGTAGTCAAATAAATCCGTGGGAATCTATGGACGGAGGTAGAGTAATGATACAGAAGTTACGTTGTTTTTCTCAAATTCTGTTTTTAATATTATTTGTCGTCTTGATAAGCAAAGGTAATCTCCAAATTTGGATGGTCTTAATCCTGGCCTCTGTGGTTTTAGCAGCGTTGTTTGGCCGCTTCTACTGTGGTTGGCTCTGTTCGATTCATACGTTGATGCGCCCGCTGGAATGGTTAATTGAAAAGATAGGGTGGAAGCGCCGTGCTGTTCCTTCCTGGGCGCGGTCTCCCATATTGCGCTATTGCATATTAGGAGCGATGATTGTTGTTTTGGTACTAACAATGGTCAGGGGCATTAAATTCCCGCTCCTTTTAATTCTAATCCCTCTTGCCCTTGTGGTTTCCTCTGTTTTTCATTCTGCCCTCTGGCACCGATACCTTTGCCCTTACGGGATCCTTTTTAGCCTCACGGCGCGGTTTGCACCTTTGAGGGTTCGAGTTAACCAAAAAAACTGTAACTCTTGCGCTCTCTGCACACGGGCTTGTCCGGCAGAAGGGGTAAGTATAGCAAGGGAAAAAGAAACGGCAACAATCGATCCCCGTTATTGTCTGGAATGTTTTCTTTGTCAAGACGTTTGCCGCCGGGGGGCAATTAGCTATTCCAAACAGGCAGGGGGTGTTAAAAGTTCGAGCACAAGCTTTACGCCAAAGCTATAGTTACGAATAGGCAATAGATAATTAAGGAAAATAGTTTGAACAGATAAAAAGGCAGGAACAGGTTATCATAAAAAATGTTTAAATAATAATTAAGGGAGGCTATTTTAAATGCAAATCATTAGGATGGAGGAGATTGAAGGTAAGGAGAATAAGAGAGGTGTTACGGCAAAGCAGCTACTTAAACATGAACATGTAACGTTGATGAATATTATTCTCAAACCCGGAGACCAGGTTCCTGAACACAGCGTTCCAGTAGATGTTTTCTTCTATGTTGTTGCCGGTAAGGGAACTATTAAAATCGGGGAGGAAGAGGCACAGGTTAAAGAAAAGGAGATCATTGTCTGCCCCCCTAAAACCGTTATGGCTTTAAGGGCTGATCAAGGAGAGGATTTTGTTGTCCTCAATGTTAAGACACCGAGTTTAAATTAGTTTTTTGAAGAGGAAGCGCCTGAATGGCGCTTTTTTTGTGCTAGTATTAAATAGACGGCAGTAGTGCAAATTATGTTTAAAAAAGGGACAGATTATCGTATGTATATCTGGGGTGATTTTCACACGCACACAAATTTTAGCCATGGGAAAAGTACGGTGTTTGAGAATGCTGCCTGGGCTGTCCAAAGGGGTCTTTGCGCACTGGCTATCACTGATCATGGCCCGGCGAGCTACTGGGTGGGGATCGGCTCTGTAGAAAAATTGCGGTCAATACGAAGGGAGGTTGAAAGGGCAAGGAGACTCTTCCCTGGCCTTACTGTCTATCTTGGTGTGGAAGCAAATATTATCGACCGTGACGGAACGATTGATATACCCGATAGCGCACTTAAAGACCTTGATCTGCTTCTGGTGGGGCTTCATCCGCGGATACGACCGCGCAGCTGGCGATCCGGGCTGCATCTTCTTTTAAAAAACCCTTTCTCCCGTTACCGCTTAAGTAGCAGGAGTAAGGCCCGATTGTGGAATACAGAAGCCCTTCTATCTGCTATTGAGCGCTACCCGGTGGATATAATAACGCACCCGGGTTATGGCTTTTCTGTCGATACCGAAGCTTTGGCTAAGAGCGCTGCCAATGCGGGAACGCTTTTAGAGGTCAATGCCGGGCACCTTAAACGCACCTGGCGTTACGTGCTTAAGGCAGCCCGGGCAGGGGGTGTTTTTGTTATAAACAGTGATGCTCATCGCGCAGAGAGAGTCGGTGCCCTTAACGAGGCATGGCGTCTAGCAAGGGATCTAGGCCTTGATGAAAGAAGAATTTTTAATGTTGCTGCTACAGGAGAGGAGATCAGACGAAGGAACGCAATGATCGCGGCACGCTGCAGGAGAAAGGATTCAGGGAAGAGAATATTATTAGGAGACATAATGCCGAAAAATTAGGGGGAGCAGAATGCCTGATAAGGATGTGCGTTTTGTGCTGATAACTGGCCTTTCCGGGGCCGGAAAAACTCAGGCAATCCAATGCTTTGAGGATCTGGGGTATTTTTGTGTAGATAATCTTCCTCCTACTTTTATTCCCAAGTTTGCGGAACTCTGCCTCCAGTCAGAAGGGAAAATCAGTCGGGTAGCCCTTGTTTGTGATATCCGTGGGGGACAATTTTTTTCCAGTCTTTTTGAGGCCTTAGAGCATTTGGATGAAGAAGGCTTTAACCATGAAATTCTTTTCCTTGAAGCTGAAGACGATGTTTTAATCAGGCGCTTCAAAGAGACACGCCGCCGCCACCCACTGGCTGTGCAGCAAAGTATTGGGGAGGCGATTAAGACAGAACGACGGCATCTGGATGAAATTCGGGGGAAAGCGGATAAGATTATTAATACATCTCGCCTTTCACCCGCTCAGTTAAAAGAAAAGATTACCGGCCTTTTTTCACCAGATAAGTCTGGAAGGAATATATTAATATCGCTCATCTCTTTTGGTTTTAAATACGGGCTTCCCCTTGACGCTGATCTGGTCTTTGACGTGCGTTTTCTTCCCAACCCCCATTATGTGGAGTCTCTTCGTCTGCTTACTGGTGATGATCAGCGAGTAAAAGACTATATCTGGCGTTGGATGATTACACATAAATTTTTTCATAAACTTCAGGATATGCTTGACTTTCTCCTGCCTTGCTATATTAAAGAAGGCAAATCACAGGTATCCATTGCTATCGGCTGTACAGGAGGAAGGCACCGTTCGGTAGCGATTGTTAATCAGTTAGCAAATGTGCTGAAGAAAGATTATGCTTATATCAGCGTCGAGCATCGTGATCTTGAAAAAGTTTGATCATTGGAGGAAAAAATTGACGTTTGCTTGCATAATCATAGATCGGGAGAGGACTTATTTTTGTTTAATTATAGATTGCTTCAGTCTAAATTACAATCAATTGGCAAATGGCTCTATCCCGGGCTGGGTATAAAACGCTGGCTGCTAGTTTTTTTATGCGGCCTTATCCTCTTTTTCTGGGGGCTGGCTCTTTTTTTGGGACCGGAGGCCTTTAATTCGCTTTCTTTGCGTTTGCAAAGTCTGGAGAGCTATATCGGTGAACGTTCGGCTGAATATGGTATTTTTGTTTTGCTCAGTGGGATTGTTCTCCTTCTTTTGGGTGTGCAGCGTCTTTTTCGTTCCGTCAGCAGCTCCTGTTCTTTATGGCACGATCGTAGATCCGTAGAAGTTCTTTTCAATCGCCGTTACCTGGAGCGGGGGCCAAAAATCGTCGCTATTGGCGGGGGAACCGGTCTGTCCACTCTCCTGCGCGGGCTTAAGGAATATACGAGTAACATAACCGCTGTGGTAACAGTGACTGACGATGGCGGCAGCTCCGGGCGTCTGCGGGGCGAATTGGGGATTCTCCCCCCAGGCGATATACGCGCCTGCCTTTTGGCCCTTGCAGACACAGAGCCGCTTATGGAAAGCCTTTTCGGGTATCGTTTTCGTCGGGGGAAAACCCTTGAAGGACACAGTTTTGGAAACATTTTTATAGCAGCGATGACGGATATTCTAGGGTTTGAAGCAGCGCTGCAAGAATTTAGCAAGGTCTTGGCAGTACGTGGCAGGGTTCTGCCTGTAACCCTTGATAATATCCGCCTGATTGCTGAAGATGAACAAGGTAAGCTGATCTATGGGGAGACTAATATTTCGCTTTCGAAAGTACCGATTAAAAGAAT
>JAAZDR010000282.1 GCA_012512705.1 Bacillota bacterium | reverse complement strand
GCACCTTCTTGCGGATCTGTTCCCGCACCAAGCTCATCTAAAAGGACTAGCGATTTACTTCCAGCATATTTAAGGATTTCAATAATGTTATTTAGGTGGCCAGAAAAAGTACTTAGGGATTGTTCAATATTTTGCTCATCACCGATGTCAACATAAACTCCATTATAGAGCGGCATTTCTGTTCCTATTGCTGCCGGAAGATGCATCCCGCTCTGAGCCATCAGAACAAAAAGGCCAACTGTTTTCAATGTTACAGTTTTGCCACCGGTATTCGGCCCAGTGATAACTAAAGTTTGAAAAGAATCGCCTATATGGAAATCAACAGGGACAGCTCTAGCACCAAGGAGAGGATGGCGTCCCTGAACAATTTTTAGAGTTCTATCCTTATTTAACCGGGGCTCAATTGCATCAATTTCTAGGCTGTAATGACCCTTACTAAAAGTAAAATCAAGATATCCGTAAAGTTCCACGGATCTGATGAGACTCTCTGTTTCAGCAGCGACAGCACTGCTTAACTCCCGTAAAATCCTTTCGATCTCTATTTCCTCCTCCTTTTTCGCCTGTTGCAGCTCGTTATGGAGTTCTACAACCGGTAGAGGCTCTACAAAAAGAGTTGCCCCACTGGCAGACTGGTCGTGAACAATTCCAGGCAAAGCCTGGCGGTACTCCTGTTTGAGTGGGAGTACGTAGCGGTTATTCCGAATGGTAATGAGCAGTTCTTGCAGGACTTTCTTTAGTGAAGGGTCTTTAAGATAACGCTCCATCCTCTCCTGAATCCGCTCCTGCAAATTAATTTTTTTCCTTCGCAAAGAGAAAAGCTTGGGCGAGGCTTTATCCAAAACGCTGCCATCTTTATCTATTGCCCTTTCTATCGCCTGGTAAAGATGTGGCAGCAAATCGATCTCCAAGGCTAACGCACTCAGTAAGGGTGCTTTTTTTTGAAAGAAATCTTTTTGAAAACTACGTTTCAGCTTCTGCAACGCATAAAGAAAATCGCCTATGAGCCGAAGTTCTTCTCCTTGCAAAAAACCACCTTTTTCGGCACGCCCCAGAATTTGTCGTATCTCTTTCACTACCGACATGGGTGAGGAGGATTCCCTTAAAATAGCGCATGCTTCAGAAGTTTCTTTTTGCGCCCTTTCTACCTCATCATAAGTTTTAAAAGGCAAGAGAGATAACGCCCTTTCCGCGCCCCAGGGTGAACATGTATAGCGCACTAATTTTCCCCTGACTTTATCGAATTCCAACTGCCTAATCACGCGGTCAATTTTTTTTTGCATAGTGCTCCTCTCCACTCCTATTTTCGGGAGACAAAATGATTATTTCTCAAGTAAAAACGCAATAGTTTTTCTTTGGCCTGGCTAATACCGATCCTTGTTGTGGAAACAATCTCCGCCGGTTCAATATGCATATGCTCTGCGATATATAGCGGTTTTTGATCCAGCTTTCGACCATTATCATCAATTGTTATCCCCATTGCCTGACAAAGTTTGCCAGAACCATTGGTCAGGCTAACTAACTCCGTAGTAGCGCGGCGTCTCTTCATAATCGGAATTCCATCCACAGGTTGTAATGCCCGAATTAAAACTGCTTCTCCTTTCCCTTCTTTACCGGAGACAACATTAAAACAAAAATGATTGCCATAGATAAAATACACATAAGCCCTTCCCGGTGGGCCAAACATAACAGCATTTCTTTTCGTTTTACCGCGTGAAGCATGGCAGGCCGGATCGTTTTCATTCAAGTATGCTTCCGTTTCAACGATAATCCCAGAACAAAGTCCTTCAGTCGTCTCGTAAATAAGTTTTTTGCCAAGCAACAGCCGCGCTAGCGTCTCCGTTTGTAACTGAAAAAATGAAGGGCTAACAATTTTCACAAAAAATAACCCCCTACCCCCTGTTTGCTTTTTCTGTCCTAACAAATTGACACATTTTTTCCAAAGGTAAAGTATTGATAATATTGTTCTTTTCCAGCCAGCCCCGGCGTGCCACAGTTACGCCAAATTGCAAATCCACCATACCTTGAGTGCTGTGAGCATCTGTATTGATAGCAAAAACGACACCAATTTCTTTGCCTTTTCTGACATATTCTGATCCCAGATCTAAGCGATCCGGAGAAGCGTTTATTTCAACAACAGTATTTGTTTCTTTTGCTTTTTGCAAAAATTTTTCAATGTCAATTGCATAACCGCTGCGCCGGGTTAAAAGCCTTCCTGTAGGGTGGCCAATAATGCTGACATAAGGGTTGTTCATCGCTGTAAAAAGCCTATGCATTATCTCTTCTTCGCTTTGGTTAAAACCACTATGAATCGAAGCAATGACAATGTCAAGCTCTTTTAAAATACTATCAGGAAGATCTAATTCTCCGTTTTTGAGTATATCCACTTCAATGCCTTTGAATATCTGTATACCTTTAATTTCATCAGCGAGCCGATCAATAAAATCGATCTGTTCCTTAATTTTTTTGACAGTAAGACCGCGAGCGATAGAAAGGGAGCGAGAATGGTCGGTTATGGCGATATAACTGTAACCGCGTTGCAATGCTTCCTGTGCCAGTTCACAAATACTGTTGCGGCCATCGCTCCAATTACTATGCAGATGTAGATCCCCTTTTATTAGCTCATGCTCCACTAAGGCAGGAAGCTTCCCTGCACTTGCTGCCTCAATCTCTCCCTGATCATAGCGTATCTCCGGCGGCACAAATGGTAGCCCTAAATGCTTATATATGCCTTCTTCATTTTCAATAGAAATAGGTTTTCCATCCGTGCTATAGAGTCCATCCGGGGCTAAAAATAATTTCTTGGACTCGGCAATTTTTTTCAACCTTGATAGATGTCTACAGGTACCGGTGTATGCCAACCAAAGTGCAGGGAGCACCTTTTTTTTATCAGTTATATATAAACAAACATCCAGCCCGTATAGCGTCTTAAACCGAAGGAAGTTTTTTGTTTGCGTAATTATTTCTCGAACAAAAGGCATCTTCAAAATTTTGTCGATAAAAAAAGCAGGGTAAAGATAACAAATTATTAGTTCAACTTTATTTAAACTTTCTTCTCCTCGTCTAAGGGCACCGGCAGTAAAACAAGCCTTTGTTCCAGCAAAGTTTTCTATAGCAGCCGTAATTCTTTTAGCCGCAAAATTGGCAGTAGACAGGCTTAGATTAAGGGGCTGTGTACGATACTGTTCCAGTCCTTTAAGAATAGATTTTTCTACAACCGTCCCCATTCCCGGTATTTGTCGAACCTTGCCGGCATAAACAGCATTTTCAATATCTGCCAGTGAATCTGGTTTAAGTTTAAGATAAAGAAGTCTTGCCCTTTTAGGACCAATTCCGGGGAAAGCGGAAAGGGCAAGCAGCTCTTCTGGAATTTCTGTCTCCAGCTCTTCCAACAGGCTACTTGTCCCAGTAAGCACTATCTCTTTGATCCTTGCATCTAGAACAGACCCGATACCCCTGAGTTCCTTTAAACGATCTTCCTGCACCATTTTTTCTACGGCTACCGGAAGTTCCAAGATAACACGGGCGGCTCGATGGTAGGCAGAGGCCTTATAATCATTTTCTTCTTTTAAAGCTAAAAGAGCAGCAATCCGTTTCAAGATAGCTGCTACCTCCCAGTTTTTCAATATTATCCCTCTCTTTAAATCTTATATCTATTTATACCTAAACAACATACAAGTGCTGAAATATTTTCCCCTGGATATAATTAACGATTAAAGGCAGGTAGTATTCTGAAAGGGCAATTATAGCCGAGTTATCCCGAGCTTGAACCCAAAAAGGGGTGGGCATAAGGCTAACGATAGAGGAGATTATAAATATTAACAACATCCCCTTAGCGGCACCCAGAAGGCCCCCTCCTAGTATATTTACAAAGCCGATTACTGGTACTTTATTAACAGCACGGAAGCGAACCGTTAGAAGCTTAAAACAAAAATGAAAAACGATAAAAAGTAATATGAAACCTAAAATGTTGTATAATAAGGTGAATAACCATTCCATATTTGTACTCTGGGCTGGCAGCAATAAATTAATCAGTTTTCCTATAGGAATTAATTTTTCACAAAAAGGGATGAAGTCTGCCCCCCATCTGAGCGCAAGATAAAAAGCAGCAACAAAACCTAGAACACCCACCATTTTCTTAAGGAAACCCTGAGAAAAACCGGACAGCGTATGCAGGACGAAGACAAATATAAACAAAAAATCAAGCCAGTTCACTGCTCTTCACCTTCACTTTCTGACAAAAAAGGTTCAGCTGTCTCCAGCCTTCAATCTTAACACTTCATCAGCTAGGTTTATTGCCGTTAGAACTGCCAGCCTTTGACGACTCATATGAGGATTGCGATTAGCAATTTTCTGCATTAATTGATGAACATAGGAGGCCACCTCAAGCATATGTTCCTTAGAAGAGTTACCACGAATGATATACTCTTCTCCAAGGATATTAACAGTTACTCTTGTTTTAAAATCACTCACCGCCAAGCCCCTCCCTTATCAAGATGGATCATATAATAACTCTACTTCCTAATCTGTGCCTGAAATTCACGTTCTACTGATTCTTCAAGGTGTTGATGTATGCCGGCAACTTCTTCGTCAGTGAGAGTTCTACACTTGGAACGATAAATTATGGCAAAGGCAAGGCTTTTATACCCATCTGGAATCTGTTCCCCTTCATAATGATCAAAAAGCTGAATATCTTCTATTAGTTCCCTCCCTGCCTCCATAAGACAATTGCGAACTGCAGCTGAAGAAACATCCTTGGGAACGACAACAGCAATATCTCTTAAAACAGCAGGGTATTTGGGAAGGGCCTCATAACTGGGCACAGGATTTGCCTTGTGTATCAAAAGCTCCAAATCTAGCTCAGCAGCGATTACTTTTTGTTTAAGCGCGAAGTTATCCAGAACGACGGGATGAACCTCACCTATTAAACCTAATTTTTGTTCATCAACAAAAATCTCTGCTGCCTTTGTTGGATGATAAGGTTTAGCATCTACTGCTTTAAAATGATATTTTTTTACACCCAATCGCCTAAATAAAAGCTCTAAAGCTCCTTTAAGAAAGAAAAAATCTACTTCTTTTTTGTTTTTCCCCTGCCAGTTGTTGTCTGCCAGAGTTTGAGAACCCGTAGCAGCGAGGGCCAAAGTTAACTTTTCATCGGGAAGCTTTTCAACTGTCGGATCATCAGAAAGAAAGATACTGCCCACTTCAAACAAAAGCTGGTTTTGTACCTGATGACTGAGATTATAATTAATAGTATCGAGAATATTCGGCAGTAGGGTGGTACGCATAATTTTTTGCTCTTCGGAGAGAGGATTTTGCAATTCAATGGCCTTTAACCGTCTATCATCATGAGGCAGCTGCAACTTATCAAGGGAATGGGGGTTCATAAATGAATAAGTTATCACCTCTTGAAATCCACAAGCAGCAAGAACATCTGAAACCAACCTTTTCAACCTCTGCTTAATATCCTCGCGCCCTTCAGTAAGCTTCCCCTGAGGAAGAGTTGCCGGAATGTGTTCATATCCATGCAATCGAGCAATCTCCTCAATTAGGTCGACTTCTAATTTTAAATCATTTCTCCGCAGGGGGATAGATACCTTCCAGCCCTTCTCAATTTTAACGTAAGGGAGGTCCAGCCTTTTTAGAATAGTTTCTATTGCTTCGGCATCAATTTGAAAGCCAAGCAGCTCTTGGATGCGGTGATGACGTAATCTTATTTCAGATAAAGAGGGAAGACCTATATTGGAGTCAATTACCCCTTGCTGAACTTTACCTCCCGCTAGGCTGGCTAACAAAGATGCAGCTCTATTTTGGGCATACAACACTCCCGCAGGATTTACTCCGCGTTCAAAGCGCTGCGAAGCATCTGAAGAAAGGGAAAGTTTTTTCGCTGTTTGTCTGATAGACACTCCCTTAAAAAAGGCTGACTCCAAAACTACATCTCTCGTTGAAGTGCTGATCTCAGAATTTTCGCCGCCCATTACGCCCGCCACACCAATCGCCTTTTCAGCATCGGCAATGACAAGCATTTCTTTTTCAAGCTTGCGTTCAACCCCATCGAGAGTGACTAGAGTTTCCCCAGGCCGGGCACAACGGACGATAACCTTATGACCATGCAGAAGAGAGTAATCAAAAGCATGAAGGGGCTGTCCCGTCTCCCACATGATATAATTCGTTATATCAACAACATTATTAATCGGTCGAATTCCAACAGCAAGCAAACGGCGTTGCATCCACAACGGTGAAGGTTTCACATTTACTTCCCTAATGACCCTCGCTGTATAACGCGGACAAAGGTCTGGATTTTGGACTTCTACCTCCAGCAGTCTTTCCACCGGTGCCCCCAATTCTTTAAGCGGCACTGAAGGAACTCTTACCTTATTACCTGTAAGCGCTGCTACCTCATACGCAATGCCTAACAGTCCCAGACAATCAGCCCTATTTGGCGTCAAGTCCAGTTCAAAAATCTGATCATCGAACTGCAAAATATCACTAAGTTTTTTACCCGGTTCTACTCCATGATCGAGAATCAAAATGCCTTCTGCCTCCTGTACAAATTCCAACCCTAGTTCCTCGGCAGAGCAAAGCATACCATACGATTTTACGCCGCGGATTTCACGTTCCTTAATCTCTAAGCCACCCGGCAAATGAGCGCCAGGTAGAGCAAAAGCAACAAGATCGCCTTTGTTAATATTTTGTGCACCGCAGACAACCTCATAACGTCTCTCTCCCGCATCAACCTCCACAACTGTGAGCCTATCAGCATGCTCATGAGGGCGAATAGAAATTACTCTGGCAGCTACAACATTATCTAATCTATTGTGAAAAGGAGTTATCCCTTCAACTTCAACACCAGCAAGAGTTAACTTTTCCGCTAATTCCTCTGGTGAAAGATCGAAGTCAATGTAATCCCGTAGCCATTCCACAGAAAAACGCATAATCGATCACTTCCTTCCTTAGTTGAAAAATCCTTTGCTACTAGCCAAACTGTCTTAACATGCGTAAATCATTGGTAAAAAAGAGACGCAAATCATCAATGCCATATTTCAACATTGCGATTCGCTCCACGCCCATACCGAAAGCATAGCCAGTAACCTTTTCCGGATTGTATCCTGACATCTCTAAAACCCGGGGATGAACCATTCCGGCTCCTAAGATTTCCAACCACCCTGTTTGTCCACAGACACGGCATCCTTTTCCATTGCAGATAATACAAGAGACGTCAACCTCAGCGCTTGGTTCTGTAAAAGGGAAAAAACTCGGACGCAACCTTATTTGTTTTTCTTCGCCAAACATCTCTCGAGCAAAAAGAAGCAATGTCCCCTTTAAATCAGCTAAAGAGATCCGTTCATCTATAGCAAGCCCTTCTACCTGGTGAAACATTGGTGAGTGAGTAGCATCATCATCACGGCGATATACTTTTCCAGGAGCAATAATCCGCACTGGAAGCGCTGGAACTTTTTTCTCCATAGTCCGCACCTGCACCGGAGAAGTATGAGTGCGCAAAAGGACATTAGAGTTAATATAGAACGAGTCTTGCATATCCCTGGCCGGATGATCTTTGGGCATATTTAACGCTTCAAAATTATAGTAATCATACTCAATTTCTGGTCCTTCCGCAACTTGAAACCCAAGTCCGCAAAAAATCTCTTTTATCTCATCCAATATAAGAGTGAGCGGATGTTTTTGCCCCACCAAAAAAGGGGTGCCAGGAAGGGTGACATCAATCCTCTCCCTGTCCCAACGCTCCTCCTGAGCCTTAAGAGCTAGTGATTGTTTCTTCTCATATAAAAGCTTTTCAATTAGATCACGAAGTTCATTAGCCTTTTTGCCGACGAGTGGACGTTTTTCAGAAGGAACATCACCAAGAGCTCTCAGTATCGCTGTAACCTGACCTTTTCGCCCCAACATTTCCTGTTTAATCGATTGCAATACTTCAAGACTATCCGCATCATCTATCTTTTTCCTTACTTCAGCTTCCAATTCTTTTAACCTTTGGAGCACAAAATTTTCCTCCTTTAAAAAAGTTCCTTATAAAAGAAAAATTTCGCCACAGGGGCGAAATTCTCAACTCCGCGGTACCACCCAGTTTAACCTATCTGCATAGGTTCACTAAATTAGTTAACGGATATAAAACCGGCCCAGGCTAATCAGCCTCTAACAGCTTTTCACCCCGCAGCTCAGGAGTGAATTCAGATTGATGATACCCAAGGAGGGTTCACAGTCAAGACCCTCCATCCCTGTTGGCACCTTGCCAATCCTACTCTTCTCCTTCATTGCTTTTGTTATATTATTACATGAGGGATACTTCTTAATGCATTACCAACCGTTTATAGATTAAATATGCAGCAATAGACCCTGTAGTTTCAAATATCTTCCAAAAGAAGTCGGCGGTCAGCATTATATAGACCCCTTCCTTTATTGTTTTTTTGACATTTAAATTATATCATAAGCATTTCAAAAAAACAATAAAACCCTCCAATGTACTAGAGCGAATGACGCTGTCTAACCCCTTCATAAATAAGGATCGCTGCTGCACTAGCTGCATTTAGCGATTCAACAGGACCCAGCAAAGGGATTTTAACCTTATAAGTGGCAGCTTTTAGAATAGAAGGGTCAACTCCTTTGCTCTCATTACCAATTACAAATGCCGTCGGCTGGCGATAATCCGGAATTGTATAGTCAAGATCAGCCTTTGGACTAGAAGCGATTAGTTGAATATCTTTTTCTTTTAGTTTATTGATTAGTGAAGCTGTATCGGCACTCATACTAAACTGCAAATGAAATACAGCACCCATGCTGGAGCGTACTACCTTCGGATTCGTAGGATCTATCGTCCCTTTAGTGAGGACAGTCTCTTTGATCCCCGCAGCAGCAGCCGTACGGATAATAGTTCCCATATTCCCCGGATCCTGAAGCCTGTCAATTATTAGTAAAAAATGATTGCAAGCACTTGAAACCTGCAGACTACTGTTCACAGCAAAAGGGGCTACAGCAAGTACTCCCTGAGGGGTCTCCGTTTCGCTTAGATGATAAAGTATTTCTTTAGTAATTGAAGCTTTTATCGTTCCTGGCGGCAGTTTTCTAAGTATCGATTTTAATTTTTCTCTCTGCCAAAGGTCCTGCTCAAAAAAGAAAATTTCCGGCACTAAACCAGCTTTTAGCGCCTCTTCAATAAGGCGAAAACCTTCGAGTACAATTTTCCCATACCGCAGGCGGTATTTTTTTTTAAGAAGCAGACGGAAACTTTTGACATACCTGTTTTCCAAACTTGAAATACATTTAATTTCCATTATCAGAAACGCCCCAGTATTGTTTTAGCAAGGTTTAAACCAAAGCGCCCAATACCGACTATGCAAACTGTTTGCACATTTTCCGACGTGAAGAGAAGCTGAAAAGCAGAAAAACTCCTCAAGCAGCACTTCGTGTAGCAGACTCAAGGAGCTTTACTCAGCTATTATCGATTACAGTTGTTCTCTAGCAATGTCGACTAAATCTCTGAAGGCCTGCGTATCCCTCACAGCCAGGTCAGCTAACATCTTGCGATTAATGCCAACTCCACCCTTTTTCAGTCCACTCATAAAACGACTATAGGAAAGGCCGTTTTGGCGCGCAGCGGCATTTATTCGAGAAATCCAAAGTTTGCGGAAATCTCTTTTGCGCTGCCGACGATCGCGGTAGGCATAATATAAAGATTTCATAACCTGTTGGTTAGCTACCCGGAAAAGCTTGCTTTTAGAACCGAAATAGCCTTTAGCCAATTTAAGAATTTTTTTGCGTCGTCTGCGAGCCGTAGGGCCTCTTTTTACTCTAGGCATAATGCAACCTCCTTTTATCGTTGTTAATATAGTCAGTAGGGGAGTAGCTTCTCAAATCTTTTATGATCGGCCTTACTTACTAGAGTAGCCTTCCGCAAACGGCGTTTACGTTTCGGAGACTTTTTCTCAAGAATATGGCTAGCATAAGCGTGAAAACGTTTAATCTTACCACTTTTGGTCTTTTTGAAACGTTTCGCCGCCCCACGGTGAGTTTTCATCTTCGGCATAGCTAAACCTCCTCTGCGCTTATTTAGGTGCGATGACCATTACCATATTTCGCCCTTCAACTTTAGGTTTTTTCTCAACAACCCCACATTCAGAAAGTTCTTCAGCTAGACGCTCGCTGAGTTTTTTGCCCAGTTCTGAATGCGTTATTTCACGGCCTCGAAACATTATCGTAACCTTAACCTTGTCCCCGTTTTTTAAAAAACGCTGTCCGTTTTTAACTTTAACTCGAAAATCATGTTCTTCAATATTTGGGCGCAATTTAATTTCTTTTATCGTCAAAATTTTTTGTTTCTTACGAGCTTCTTTCTCGCGCTTGCTTTGCTCATATCTAAACTTCCCATAATCCATTATCCGACACACTGGTGGCTTAACACTAGGGGCCACATTAACAAGATCTAAGTTTTTGCTCTGGGCAATTTTCAGCGCATCATTAATATTCATAATTCCCAACTGCTTACCATCTACATCAACTACCCGGATTTCCTTAGCTTTTATTCCCTCATTTACGGGAAAACTTTTGCTAATCGCTTGTCACCTCCTCTTCTTTGTTTTATGGTTTTGTAAAAATAGAAAAAAGCAGGTTGCCACCTGCTTTTGAGGAACAAAAAGCCAAATCTTTCAAACCCTGGTGGCAGCTCTTCTGCGCCCCAAGGTGAGAAGCGGTGGCTTCTACTT
>JAAZDR010000281.1 GCA_012512705.1 Bacillota bacterium | reverse complement strand
TTCAGCTCCTTTTCATGTAAAGCGTTCAAAAAAATCGGTGAAATTTCTTTTCCAGCAGCCATATGAATTCTAAAAAGAGTATCCATAAAGCTTTTTTTATTTCCAGCTTTGGCAGCATTTAAAAGCCGATAAGCTATTGCATTAACCTTCTTGTTGCCGCTTGCCGTATAATCTCCTTCTGCTTTAGCCGACCGGTATTCGCTTTCATAAATCAACTTTTCTCTTATCTCTTGCCCCTGCCGAAAAACAACATAAATTTTTTTATCTTCCTTTTCCATTTCTTTCGCTCCTCTCTTTAAAGCTTGTAAGCGATTAAGTTCACGCACAGCTATAAAAGGCCCAACTCCCGGAGAGCTGCTGTTAATAATAGTACGCAGATAGCGAAACACCTCCTGTTTCGGTTCTATTCCTCGCAATGCTGTCCGCGTAAAAGCTTCGATATATTCACGTTGGCGTATATGTTGAAGCTTATTACCATACTTTTTAAAATACTGAGCCGTGTATGCTGGCATGTGATAATAGTCTAGCAATGTTTTTTTACTGTCATAATCAGCATGAATTTCAATAAAAAGAAGCTGTTTAACCACACTTTCCGCTTTGATTTTGATATCCTGTAGCAAATCATAGATTATTAAATTAAAAGGATCGTTCTTTTGCTTTTTATTTTTGAAAGCATTGTTTTGCCGTACTATTTCCGGAAACGGTTCATCAGAGAGTACGAATCCAGCATAAACACGATACTCCCCTTGGTTAGCATAGCCGTCTTTTCGATTATAGAAAGCTACACCAACAGGTGCTAGAAATAAGATTAACTTAGCGAGCACTGAGAGAGGAATAGGTTGACTTTTCTGCAAATCCCAATTAAAATTTATCGAATTATTTTTTGAAACCCCTAGTAGAGAAAAGAGCATCTCTTCATAGTTAGTTGTGGCAAATTGTTTATCGATAAATGTACATTGAGGATATTCTTCGTCCATATAATTCCTCATCTCTTGAACAGCGCTTTTCTTTTTTAAAATCTCGAGAAGGCTTTTGAAAGGCTGATAATCCTGATTGTCTTCAAGATACGTTATAATTGCCTCGTAATCCTCACCGTTAAGAAGTTCCTTAAATTTTGTTTCTAAAAAAACCGGTTTGATGTAGTCTTTGTAATACAACTCAATATGCCCCTGTTTATCCAATTTATTTTTGTTAACATTTAAAAAAGAAACTTGTCCAAAAAAGGATCTCATTATAGTTGCTTTTAAAAAGTTAATCGTTAATTTATCATTAATTTTTTCAGTCTTCATCAATGTATAATAACGGTCTACTGCTTCTCGTAACTTATCGATCTCATCTATATTTTTAATCTCCTTGACGCTTTTGATAACCTTGCTAATCTCTTCGTGCTCCGGATCCCCGGCGAAATACCTTTTTACCTTTTTAAATTGTTCAGACATTAATTGATGGATCTGCTGCAAATTTTGTTTAAAATAATCTTTGTTTTGAGCATACTCCAGGTTATTTTTAAGTCGCTTATAATCGCGCTCCGCAATACTATGTTCTTCAATCATAAATTTAAAGAATCGCTCCGGTAGTTGCTCCAGTATAGAAATATCAAATCTCAGACCAAAATTTGTAACTTCAACTTCTTCCTCAAATAATCTTTTTAGGCCGACCATTCCCATGGCCATCATCCAGTCTTCTACATATAGCGAAACCTTCATATCACACCTCCTCCCTTTCAATTTCAAGAAGCCCAAATCCCTGACTTCTCCGTTTAGAAAGGCCGAGCTGATAAAGAAGTTGTAAATCTCCAGGATCGCCTTTTATATATAAAAAACCTTTATATGCTGTATAATATAGCTTTTCCCCCTCTCTTCCCTCATCTTTTGAGAGCTTCATAACCTCTTTTATTACTTGTTTTCTCATTTTACCTGGTTTAATAATAAGCTCTTTTCTTAACCCAAAACCATGATAGCTTTTTAGTATCAAATCCGCATAGTAGTTGAGATGTTCAGGATATTTAGGATCAAACGGTGCGACAGGTTTGCCTTCTCTATCCTCAACTAATATTGGAGATAAAGTACGGAACAGGACAGCATTTGATCGTATCTCTCGTTCATGCACCAGCCGTATATTTGTACGATACAATTTATACTCCTGATACTGAAGAAAATTTAACTGCAGCAGTCCGTTATATAGGTAGAGTATAAATTCCTGATCCGGAGAACTAATTGTATAATTCAGCTGTTCCAGACTAATTTTCTCATCACTTATGCTATAGTTGCGAAGAAAAACTGCAGTTGAAAAGGGTTTCATTTTCCCCTTGTTTAGTTCATAAATTTTTTGATAATAAGTGGGATTAGCCTTTCGCAAAGATTCTTTAATTATCGAGACAAGCATCATCCTATAGCTTAATGGTATCTCTTTTACAG
>JAAZDR010000280.1 GCA_012512705.1 Bacillota bacterium | reverse complement strand
GGCTCGGTATTGGGGGATTGGCTTTTGCCCTCGCTGCCCAGGATACGATCGCCAATATTTTCGGCGGTATCGTAATCATCCTTGACAAACCTTTTTCCATCGGGGATTGGATCTACAGCGGTGATGTGGAAGGTACTGTAGAAGACATCTCCTTTAGGAGCACAAAGATCCGCACCTTTGCCCAGGCCGTCGTTACTGTTCCCAACTCTAAACTCGCCAATCAGCCGATTACGAACTGGACGCGTATGGGTAAGCGCAGGATCTCTTTCAGCCTCAAGATTAGCTATAAAACACCGTTGGAGAAGCTAAAAAAATGTGTTCAGGAGATCAGGAGGATGATCGAGACACATCCCGATATCCACAAGGAAACAATCTTTGTGCGTTTTAACGAATTTGCCGACAGCAGCCTTGATATCTTTCTCTACTTTTTCACTAAAACTACTAAGTGGGGAGAATTCCTGCGGACAAAAGAAGAGATAAATTATAAGATTATGGAAATATTGGAAAGGGAAGGGGTGTCGGTAGCCTTCCCCTCCCGGAGTATCTACTTTGAGACGCCTTGTAAACTGCAGCAGCCCGCTGAAGAAGAAACGATAACCGAAGAATAGCCAGACTTACCTATTGCAAATCGCCCCGTCCCCTCTGGCTCTCCACATTATGTATATGCACATGTTCACCTTCAGCAATATCTACGGTCGCCAGACCGATCGGCTGCCCGTATTTAACCACCGGACTGCCTTTTTTGATCGCTTTGACCGCAACCTTGTGCCCAAACTTGATCCGCTGGACACAGACAATACGCTTTATTTTTTCACCCTGCAAGCTGAAGCAGCCGCCAGCCGGGATCTCCTCCAGGGCAGTGGCAACATTGTCATCGCGGTCGATTAGCAGGACTCGATATTCCCTTTCCATACCGTTTTTGCCTCCTGTTTAATAATTAATCAACAACAGCGATCGCTCTTACCGGCGACCCTGAACCATTTTCCAAAGGCAGCGGCAGCGCAATAAATTCAAAGCGTTTGCTGCGGATCTGCTCAAGGTTAACCAGCGCTTCCACAGGCAGCAGTTCGTTTGCCAGCAGTTTCATATGCACCGGACGCTGCTTATCCTCTGGACAATCAACAGTGTACGTATCCACACCCAGAAGCTTGGCCTTTTTTCCCAACAAAAATTCAGCCGCACTGAGGGCAAGGGGTTTGCAGCTAAAGTAGCCTTCATCACCCCATTTCTTCGGCCATAAACGGATAACCACAATATCTCCGGCGTTGATCTCCACCTCCTGAGCATGCATAAAATCCTGCAGCATCTCTTTAGTCAGCGGTTCCTCCGGAGATTTGCTTGAGGCGTCGATTAATACAGCCTTTCCTATCAGCCGCCCTGGTTCAATCTCCGAGATGTCCTTACCTCCTGGAATAAAGTGACGGGGGGCATCAATATGCGTCCCGCAGTGATCGACCATGCTGAATGATGTCATCGCTACCCCTTGACAGGGCGATTTATAGAGCGGCTGCGTAAAAGAATGAGTAAGGTAGCTGTCGATAACCACACGGGGCAAAAATGGTACCGCCCGCATTCCATCCTTAATTTTTAGCGTGAGATCAATTGCTTTCATAAATCTTCCTCCTCTTAAATTATAATTAATAAGAACTACTAAATAACCGGTCCCCGGGCCCAGATGTTTGTGGGACAGAAATACCCGTTTGCTTCCGCTTGTGTTTTCTTGCCGTTCGCTACGGACAGCACTTCTTTAAAGAGCAGTTCCCCTGCTTCTTCCACAGTTTGCTCCTTGGCCAAAATTTTAGAGAGGTCAAAATCAATATGCGCACTTAGCCGAGATACCGTATGGATGTTGGCACAGACTTTCATTACAGGGACAAAGGGGAATCCCTGCGGTGCCCCTAATCCCGTTGTAAAAACAATGATCTGCGCCCCTGCAGCAGCGAAACCAGTGAGGATTTCCGGTTCCCGCCCGGGAGAATCCATCACCACCAAACCTTTGCGGCTGGGCCGGCGCCCATAATCGATCACCTCATTGATCGGGCTTGTCCCTCCTTTGACGATCGCTCCCAGGGATTTCTCCTCAATTGTCGTCAGACCGCCGGCAATATTTCCCTTCGTCGGCTGACCGCCGCGCATATCAACGCCGCAAGCGAGTACACTATTTTCCATCTCTGTGACAATCTGCTTCAGACGTTCGGCAGCGTTCTCATCAGCAGCTCTTTCCAAAAGCAGGTGTTCTGCACCGATAAACTCGGTAGTCTCGCCTATAATCACTCTCCCTCCGTGCTGCACAACCAGATCAGCCATCTTCCCGACAGCAGGATTAGCAGCAAGTCCAGAGGTCGTATCAGAAGCACCGCATTTTACAGCTACAACAAGCTGAGAGGGGTCAGCCTTAACCTTAGGGCAGGATGACACTTCCACTGCCAGCTTTTGCGCCTTCTGCACACCCTTACTAACCGCTTCATGCATCCCTCCAGCCTGCTGGATGACAACAGATTCAACAGGTTTCCCAACCTGGCGGATTTTTTCTGCCAGGTTCAAAGCAGGCGTGCTCTCACAACCTAGGCCAACAACAAGAACAGCCCCGAGATTAGGATTTTGACCGAGGTTAACTAACACCTCCTCCGTCACCTTCAGGTCAGCGGGAGTACGCCCGCACCCCTCGCCGTGAGTAAAGGCGACAGCTCCAGCAACTCGGCGGGCAATTGCCTCTGTAACCTCATTCGCACAGCATACTGAAGAGATAATACCCACTAAATTGCGACAGCCAATTGAACCGTCAGCTCTTTGATACCCTTCAAAAAACACCGCTCCACCTCCATGATTTTGCATGCTTTCCCGGAAACCTTAAAGCCCGCCGTCTCTGATTATTATTATAGTTGACTTTCATTTTTTCGTAAACGCAAATATAGATCCCCTATTAAGGGATCTATATTTGCGCATGTTTACCCTTTTCACCAAATACCTCTAATAATAGTTCTGAGGCGCCATTTTCCAAAATTCAGTCTTTTTATTCTGTAAATATCCGTATATGCTAAGAGCCTAGCTTGGTCATCAGCTGTTTATTCTGTCTTAACACTGTCGTCTAACCAATTAAGAGCGGCGCTCAAAGCTAACCCCCACAGCAAACCTCCAATTAAATTATTTACAGCTGTTTTTATCGGTATATGTACAATCCCCGGAAGTTGAAAAAGAAAGGCAAGAAAATAAATTAAAAACCATATAAATCCCCCATAAACTGTTCCTTTTAACCAATAGTTTTCACTCGTAAACAAAGGAACCAAAAAAGCAAAAAAACGCCCATTAACCCTAATAG
>JAAZDR010000279.1 GCA_012512705.1 Bacillota bacterium | reverse complement strand
GACCTACAGTGTGTGCGCTGCCTGCAAAATTTCAACTGTGTTCTTGATTTAGAGTTTAAAGAAAGCTTCCCTTTATCTCGGGAGGGGCAAACAGACTCTGAACACTTGATCATCGAACATGGTTTTGTGGATCTAACACCTTATTTTCGGGAACTCGTTTTGCTCAACCTTCCGCTAAAAGCCCTCTGCCAAGAGAATTGCCGTGGTATTTGTCCTTTATGTGGGAGAAACCTTAATTTTGAGGAATGTAACTGTACCTACGACAATGTTGACCCACGTCTTGCTGTATTAAAGAAATTTAAGAAGGAGGTTTAAGAAATGGCAGTTCCCAAGCGACGCACTTCCAAATCACGAAGGGATAAAAGAAGAGCCCATTTTAAACTCAAATCGCCTAACCTTGCTGAATGTCCACAGTGTCATGAGCTTAAAAAACCGCACCAAGTGTGTTTAAACTGCGGCTACTATAAAGGTAGGGAAGTTGTTGAGGTTTAAAAAAATTAACCATAAACTTTTTTAAAATCCGCCCTCTTTCCCGTTAATAACGGGGAACAGGGCGGAAAGTGTTTTATTTACCAAGGTTAAATATTGTTCTTGTAATTATTTATTTATATTAACAATTTTGCCCTGTAGGAAGGAGTTGTGCTGATTTGGTTCGTATAGCGGTTGATGTGATGGGTGGAGATCATGCCCCTTTGGAAATCATTAAAGGGGCTGTTGCTGCTACCAGGGAAAGGGATGTGCTGGAAGTGTGTTTGGTGGGGAAAGAAGGGGTGATTAGAAAAATATTAGAGAATGAAGAATATGCTTCTGAACAAGTTAAAATTGTAGCCGCAGATGATATTATAACAACCGATGATGAGCCTTCCTTGGCCGCACGTCAAAAAAAAGCTTCTTCCCTGGTTGTCGCAATCAACCTTGTAAAAAACGGGGAGGCTGATGCTGCTCTCAGCGCCGGCAGTACCGGTGCCTTAATGGTCGGGGCAATTTTTTCTCTGGGGAGGGTGAAAGAGGTACAGCGTCCTGCTCTGCTTACGGTCTTTCCGACGCCTAAGGGTAAAGGTGTTGTAGTTCTTGATGTGGGTGCAAATATGGATGCTAAACCTGAACATCTTCAACAATATGCCAAAATTGGGGTTGTCTATGCCAGTGAAATACTAGGCTATCCCAATCCGAAGTGTGCTTTACTGAATGTCGGCGAGGAAAGAACGAAAGGCAACAACCAGACACGCAAGGCCTATCCACTTTTAGAAGCAAATGTTGACGGTTTTATCGGCAATATTGAAGCGAGGGATGTTTTTGCCGGGGAATCTGACGTCATCGTTTGCGATGGGTTTGCCGGTAACATTCTCTTAAAAACAACCGAAGGTGTTTCCAAAGGCATTTTTGCCACTTTAAGAGAAGAGTTTTCACGCAGCCTGCTTACTCGTTCCGCTAGTGCTTTGCTATTACCCGCTTTACGACGTATCAGGAGCAAGCTTGATGAATCAGAGTATGGTGGCGCTCCGCTTCTAGGAGTTAACGGTATTTGTATAAAGTGTCATGGTTCTTCCAAAGCGAAAGCAATCAAACAAGCGCTTTTAAATCAGGCCTATCCGATGGTAGTCAGTCAGACTAATAAGAAGATAATTGATGCGTTATCATAATACAAAAAAAGAAAATATTAGGAAGGAATGAAGCGGTGATGCCGTCACCTTCAGTTGGTATTATTGCTACAGGTTCAGCACTACCCCCCAAAAAAATAACTAATTTTGATTTAGAACAGATGGTAGACACAAGTGATCAGTGGATTAAAACAAGAACTGGAATAGAAGAGCGAAGGATTTTAGAAAAAGGGAAGACAACTTCTGATCTGGCGGTGGAGGCGGCAAGGAAAGCTTTGGAGAACTCCCAGACTAAAGCAGAAGAGATTGAGCTGATTATCGTGGCTTCTTTTACTCCAGACAAAGTGTTGCCCGCTACCGCCTGCTATGTTCAACATAAATTAGGGGCACGAAAAGCGGCAGCTTTTGACCTTTTGGCCGGTTGTTCGGGTTTTGTATATGCTTTGGCTGTTGGCAGACGCTTTATGGAAAGTGGAACTTACCGTAAAATCCTTGTTATCGGCGTAGATATTCTCTCGCGTTACGTTGATTGGCAAGACCGCAGTACTTGCGTGCTTTTTGGGGATGGTGCCGGAGCTGCCGTTCTCGGCCGTGTCAAAGAAGGATACGGTTTTCTAGCAGATTATCTTGGTACTGATGGCAGTAAGGCTGAAGCACTAATGATCCCCGCAGGAGGAACTTTTGCCCCTACGAGCGAGGATACTGTTAGGGAACGCCTGCATTTTATAAAAATGAATGGACATGAAGTTTTTAAATTCGCTGTTCGTGTTATCGAAGAAGCAACTATCGAGGGCTTAACTCGCTGCCAGCTTAAAATCGAAGATCTGGATTTCCTGCTTTTACACCAGGCGAATAAGAGAATTATTGAGTCTGCACGCAAGCGTATGTCACTTAAAGAAGAACAGGTTCCAATACATTTGGATCGCTATGGCAACATGTCTGCAGCCTCAATTCCTGTTCTCCTCGATGAATGTGTACGGGAGAACAGGTTTAAAAAAGGCAACCTTTTAGCCTTTGTTGCCTTTGGTGCCGGATTAACGTGGGGAAGTATAGTTATGCGCTGGGCTTAAAATAAGCAACAAGTCAATTACCAGTAAAGGAGTTTTGTGTATGGCCTTTTACACCCCTCTTTGCCGCCTGCTTGGGAGCGATTACCCGATTCTTCAAGGAGGCATGGCTTGGGTAGCTACAGGAGAGCTCGCTGCTGCTGTTTCTAAAGCAGGAGGGTTAGGGATTATCGGTGCGGGAAATGCGCCCGCTGATGCAGTTAAAAAAGAGATTGCAAAGGTAAAAAAGACAACTGCTAAACCTTTTGGTGTTAACATAATGCTTCTCTCGCCTTTTGTGGATGATGTGGTGGAGACAGTAATCGCGGAAAAAGTACCAGTCGTCACTACAGGAGCGGGAAATCCGGGAAAATACATGCCCCGGTTTCAGGAAGCCGGAATAAAGGTAATTCCCGTTGTCTCTTCCGTAGCACTTGCGCGCCGCCTGGAGAGGCAGGGGGTTGATGCTCTTATTGCTGAAGGTATGGAAGCAGGTGGGCATATTGGCGAGCTGACGACAATGGTTCTTGTGCCGCAGGTCGCTGACGCGGTAAATATACCGGTAGTCGCCGCTGGTGGCCTCGTTGACGGGCGTGGCTTTGTTGCTGCTTTAAGCCTCGGTGCGCAAGGCGTACAGGTCGGCACACGCTTTGCATGTTCTAGAGAATCAACAATACATAGAAATTATAAAGAAAAGATTATGAAGGCAAAAGACAGGGATACTATAGTTACCGGACGTTCGACAGGGTATCCAGTGCGCGTTATAAAAAATCGGCTAACGAAAGAGTTAGAGAGAATGGAAAAAGAAGGCGTCTTACCCGCCGAGATTGAGAAGTTTGCTAGCGGTAAATTAAGGGCTGCCGTTTGTGATGGTGATATGCTGTATGGTTCGATAATGGCTGGACAGAGTGCAGCAATGGTTCAAAAGGAAGAAAGTAGCGCAGAAATTATTGAAGATATATTAACCGGCGCCCAAAAGGTTATGAAACGATTATCTTTGTACAAATCCGACAAGTTCGAACCAGGAGGGGAATAGATGCAAAAGCAAGCCTTTGTATTTCCAGGCCAAGGTGCCCAGTATGTAGGCATGGGCAAAGAGCTCTCCCAGCACTATTACAGTGCCAGAAAAACATTTAAAGAGGCTGATGAAATCCTTGGTTTCAAGTTGAGCAACATAGTCTTCAATGGTACAAAAGAGGCCCTTCAAAAAACAGTTATTACCCAGCCGGCAATCGTTACCGCCAGCATCGCTGCCTTTCGTGTTTTGCTAGAGCAGGGGATCCTTCCAGGCGCTGTAGCCGGACTCAGCCTTGGTGAATACAGTGCTCTTGTCGCTGCCGGAGCGATGGATTTTGAAGATGCTGTTCTGCTCGTGCAAAAACGTGGGAAATATATGCAAGAGGCTGTGCCACAAGGAGAAGGAGCGATGGCAGCGATCATGGGTTTAGAACGCAAAAAAGTGGAGGAACTATGCAGCCAGGGCTCCACTATTGGGGTGGTAGAAGCGGTAAATTACAATTGTCCCGGACAGATTGTAATCGCCGGTAAGAGAAAAGCGGTGGAAGAGACTTGTAAAATCGCGCGCGAGGCAGGCGCTAAAAAGGTAATCACGCTCGCTGTCAGCGTTCCGTTTCACTGCCGTCTTTTACAGTCTGTAGAGAAAAAAATGGCTCAAGAGTTGAAAAAGATTAAGTTATCACCTCCGTCGACACCTTTTGTTGCTAACTATAACGCTTCCTACCTGTATGAACCGCAAGAAATTAAAAAAGCGTTAATCAAACAGGTAAGTAATCCGGTCTATTGGGAGGATTCGATGAGGCTGTTATTAGCTGACGGTTATTCCCGTTTTATTGAAGTTGGTCCGGGGAAAACCTTAAGCAGTTTTATAAAAAAGATCTCATCCAAAACCTGGACGGCACAGATTGATAATTATAGTTCTTTGCAAAAGCTAGTGGAACAATTTGGGGAGGTAAAAATAAGTTGATGGAGAAAAAAGTTGCTCTCGTCACCGGCGCTTCGAGGGGCATTGGTAAAGCGATCGCCATTGCCTTGGCCCAAAGAGGGATTGATATCGCCATAAACTACCGCAGTAATGAAAAAGAAGCGCGTGAAGTTATGAAACTGGTTAAAAAAGAAGGGCAGGCGGCGATGCTCGCACCTGCTGATGTGGCTGATTTTCAGCATTGCCGCGAAATGGTTAAGCAAGTTGTAGATTATTTCGGCAGGGTTGATATTCTAGTTAATAATGCCGGGATCAGGGCTGATAATCTCCTTGCCCGTATGAAAGAGGAAGATTGGGAAAAAGTTCTGCATACTAATTTAAATGGCGTATATAATTGTACACGCTCGGTAATGCGCTCCCTCTTAAAACAAAAAAATGGCGGCCGGATCATTAATATCGCCTCCATCAGTGGCATTTATGGCAACGCTGGTCAGGCCAACTATGCTGCTGCCAAAGCGGGAGTAATCGGTTTTACAAAGTCCGTAGCCAAGGAAGTTGGAGCACGAGGGATAACAGTTAATGCTGTCGCTCCCGGTTTCATACAAACGGAGATGACCGAAGATCTATCGGAAAATTTGAAGCAAGAAGCAGTGCGAGCGATTCCCCTCGGTCGCTTTGGCAAGGTCGAGGAAGTCGCTGAAGTGGTTGTATTTTTAGCGACTAAAGGTTCTTATATAACCGGGCAGGTTATCTCAGTTGATGGTGGTTTGGTAATTTAGTAAAAGGTTTGGTTTCATTTATCTTCATTAGCTATTATTATGGTTAAAAATTCAGGAAGGAGGTGAGAGTTATGGATATTCTGGGAAAAGTTAAGAAAATAGTAAGTGAACATCTTGATATTGAAGAAGAAAAGATCACGATGGAATCTACTTTTGAGGGGCTGGAAGCCGACTCTCTTGATGTGGTGGAACTAGTAATGAGCCTGGAAGAAGAATTTGACCTGGAGATCGCTGATGAGGAAGTGGAAAAAATCAAGAGCATCGGAGATGTTGTCAACTATATTGAAAATCATAGTTAACAATTACAAATCCTGCCTTAAGTAAGGCAGGATTTGTTTAAAAAATGTCCTTATATATACTGGAAATTATTCTGAGGTGAATAATAATGACAAAGAGGGTTGTAATTACTGGCCTTGGCGTTATTACACCCATAGGCTTGGGCAAGAAAGAGTTCTGGAAAGGTTTAAAAGATGGGCAAAACGGAGTTGTTAGGATTACCCGCTTTGATGCGTCATCTTTTCCCTCTCAGATTGCAGGAGAGGTCAACCAGACACTACCATGCATCCTGAT
>JAAZDR010000278.1 GCA_012512705.1 Bacillota bacterium | reverse complement strand
TTAACAAATAGGGAGCATTACTCATTGACTCCGTTCCGCCAGCCACGACAATTTCAGCATCTCCTAAAACGATCTCCTGATAAGCTGAGATTACAGCCTGCATGCCGGAGCTGCACTGCCGCTGAACTGTGAAACCGGTGGTTTCTTTAAGCATACCACAGAGCATCGCTACATAGCGAGCAATATTTGCTTCATCACTTCGCTGTAGGCAGTTCCCCAAAATAACTTCATCAACTGCCTCTTTGCTAATGCCGGCCCTTTGTAGTGCCCCATTTACAGCCGTAACAGCTAACTCGTAAGCGGTAACTGTACGCAGCGCCCCACCAAAGTCTCCAATCGGGGTTCGTGCTGCACCAACTATAACGACGTCACGCATTTTATCAACCTCCTGATCAATCAATCTCTTCATATTAACTAAAAAACTTATTCAAAATTTCGGTCGTGGTAATAAACCAGCCCGCTCCACGATTTCCGGAACGATCTCTTCCCAGGATACAGCCATGATATGAACTCCGTGAACCCCTTCGATCTCCTTCAACTCCTCGATCGTTTCCACACAGATCTTTATTCCTTCAGCTTTTTTATCTTTGGCCCCTTTAATACGCTCAATTACCGTTTCCGGTATTGTTATCCCGGAAACATTATCTCTCATATAGTAAGCTGCACCAAGGGATTTAATCGGGATCACCCCGGCAAGTATATAAACCCTTTCATGGAGACCACGCTCCCTGACACTATCCATCCATCTCTTAAACCGGTCCAGATCATAAACACATTGGGTCTGAATAAAGTCTGCACCAGCACGAACCTTCTTTTCTAGACGCACCACACGGTAGGCAAAAGGGTCAGCAAATGGATTAGCGACACCCCCAATAAATAACTCCAGCGGTGCTTCCAGTTTTTCTCCGCCAATAAATTTTTCTTCATCACGCATATTCTTTAGAGCGTTAATCAACTGAATGGAATCGAGATCATACACATTCTTGGCCCCAGGTTCATTACCAAAACACTGATGGTCTCCTGATAAACAAAGAACATTTTTTATGCCCAAAGCAGATGCACCAAGAACATCGCTCTGAATGGCGATACGATTGCGATCCCGACAGGTAATCTGGATTACTGGCTCGATGCCTATTTGCACTAGGATTGAGCCGCAAGCAATACTGGAGGCACGGACTCTTGCTGTCTGGTTATCTGTTATATTAATAGCATCAGCCACATCCCGCAGCATTTCTGCTTGACAGCGTATTTTATGTGCTTCGGCACTCTTCGGTGGGCCAAGCTCTGTTGTTACGGCAAAATGGCCACTTCTGAGAACCTTTTCTAAGTTGGAACCAGAAATCATATCCTGATATCCTCTCTTAAAATCCTTCTCGGCCCGCCATAATGCGCTTTGGACCAATCTTTTGGCGGTTGTAACTCATCCATAAGCTCAAGTTTACCCAGTTGCTCCAGCCGATCGTAAATCAGCTGCCAGCCGCAGTCAAGATTTTGGTCAATCTCACATTTGCCATTCTGCGAGCCGCCGCAAGGGCCGTTGAGCATGCTTTTACTACAGCGGGTAATTGGACAAACACCACAAGTAAGTCCGAGATTACAATCGCCGCAGCCAAGACAC
>JAAZDR010000277.1 GCA_012512705.1 Bacillota bacterium | reverse complement strand
GTTCATGCACAGGTCGCTAGCATTATCAGTGATACTGATATTGATATGAAACCCTTTATAATCACTCGGGTAATACAAGCTATCCTTGCTGGTTTATTTGCAGCGCTGCTCATTGGGCCGGCAGAACCAGTTCTAGGCTATATCAATATTCCTGTTTTTTATTCGACAGTGCCGTCAGCAACAATTTCTTTCTGGTGGCAAAGAACTTATATAATATTACAGCATGTCTCGCTTTTTATTTGCGCTATTGCAGCGTTATCCTTAATAATACATTTATGTAGGCGCTTACAGCTAATTATTTTGCGCGTCCGTCATTGAAAAGCAAATTTCGTTTTGATCTGATCATGCACTTCTGGTGGCACGAGTTCACTTATATCACCGCCAAAACTGGCAACCTCTTTCACAATACTTGAGCTGAGATGAGCGTATTTGGTGCTAGTCATCATAAATAAGGTTTCAATAGAGGGGTTCAGTTTTTGATTTACAAGAGCCATTTGAAATTCTAATTCAAAGTCAGATACTGCCCTTAAACCTTTTATTACAATTTTTACGCCTTTTTGCGCAGCATAATCAACCAATAATCCACGGAAATAGTCGACCTCAACATTATCATAATTTGCGGTTATTTTTTTAAGCATCTCAACCCTTTCTTCAATAGTAAAGGTTGCTTTTTTCCGCGGATTCTCTAATACCGATACAGTTACAAAATCAAACACCCTATGTGCTCGGTCAATAATATCTAAATGCCCTTTAGTAACGGGATCAAAACTGCCTGGATAGATGATTTTCGCCAATACCAAACCCTCCGATCAATTAAATTAATTTATCGCTACAGTAATACGGTTATTGCCGTATCTCCATAAAATCTCACTCGTTTCTCTAAACCTAAATTTTCAGCATGCAAAATTTTATCCCGTTGGTGTTCAACAATTATCACTCCCCCTTGTGTAATCAGATCATATTCTCTAATTCCATTTAATACAGTTTCGTATATTGCACTATCATAAGGCGGATCCAAAAACACAAAGTCAAATTTATGCGTAAATAGCAATCTTAAGCTGCTGCTTAATGCTTTAGTTACATCTTTTTTAATTATAATTGCTTTATCCATAAAATTAGTCAATGCAAGATTGGTTTTAATTGTTTTTAGACAATGGCCATTTTTTTCAACAAAAACACACTGCCGGGCGCCACGGCTTAACGCCTCGATGCCTACTGCACCACTACCAGCGAATAAATCCAAAAAGTAAGCGTCAATAATCTTACTGCCAATTATATTAAAAATCGCTTCTTTTACTTTATCTGCAGTAGGGCGCGTCTTCATTCCAGTTGGCATTTTAAGCAGACGACCCTTACGGGTTCCAGCAATTACACGCATTGATTGTTTTAGCCTCCGACAAAAAATATTTTACCAATAAATTTCAGTAAAAGCAAAAGAAAATAAGCACAAAGCTTTTTTCTCTTTTTTTTCTTTAGCAATGTATATTTTGTTGTTCTTTTACTCATAATAGATAACGAATCAACAATTCCCCATAAGCTCTTCCTCCGGTTTCTCCTCTCCCAAATTACCGGGTAACCGGTAATATTGCCGCAGGTTATCCTGCGGCTTTTTTTGAAGTTTTACGATTGAAAAAATGAAAAATTAAAGCGGGCATCAAATGCCCGCCTATGATCTATCATGATGTATTGGTTTTATCGAAACTATGGCTGCTGAGTCTTGCCAGCCATCTGGTTTTGCACCTGTTCAATCATTCTTTTAACCATTATCCCACCAACATAGCCGTTTTGACGGGATGTAAGTTCACCAGGATCAGTGTTGTTATAATCGACACCCAGCTCGTTTGCAATTTCATACTTGAATTTTTCTAGAGCTTGTTCTGCCCCTTTTACAAGGATTTGATTAGTGTTTCTGCGCCGTGCCACCTTTTATCACCTCCTTTAACATATGGTATCCATAGTATTAGCCCATTCAGCTAAACTATACAAGGGATTTTCTCCTAAAAACTTTATCATTATATCCAATTCAAAAAAAAAATTCCTAAGCAAACTTAGGAATCTCATGTTTTTATTTGCCGTTTTTTTATTCTTTGGCTGGACTGCAAACAAAACCCAAAAGACCGGGGCCAACATGACTACCGATCACTGAGCCGATTGAACAAAAGTAAAGATCTTGGAATTGAAAGACGGCCTCTGCCTTTTCTTTAACGATCAATGCTTCCTCAGGTAAGGTAGCATGGAGAACGCAGCCGATAATTTTATCTTTTCGTGGCGCATTTTGCTCAGCAATGCTGATAATTTTATCAATAGCTTTTTTCCGTCCCCTAACCTGTTCAACAGGATAAATCGAACCCTCATCATCTAAACTTAAAATCGGTTTGACCTTTAACAGTCCCCCAATTAGAGCTTTTGCCTTACCGATACGTCCGTTCTTATGTAAGTACTCCAGGGTATCGACTGCAAAATATACCCTAGTATTTAAAATATAATAATTAATTAACTCCATGATCTCTTTTTTATCCTTGCCAGCCCGCGCAGCACGTGCTGCTTCAATTATACAGACACCGAGAGCCATGGAGGTCATTTTGGAATCAACTACTTCAATATTATATTCAGGCAGTAAATTCCTGGCCATGGAAGCTGACTGGATAGTGCCGCTTAGTTGACTTGAGATATGTATGGAGATTATGTCATCTTCCGGATTGGCAACTTTTTTATATAGGTTAACGAAATCCTGCGGCGAAGGCTGAGATGTATGCGGCATAATATGTGTAGAGGCGAGCTTTTCATAAAATTGCTCTGGCTTAAGCTCCTGCCAGTCTAAATATTCCTCTTGATCACCAAAATGAACCCTTAAAGGAACTATGCCGATCCCCAGCTCCGTTACTATATCTTCTGGAAGATCTGCTGTACTATCGGTCACAATAACAACTTTACTCATTATTACCCTCCTTTCATCCTTATTCCACAGATATAATGTATGGATAAAGCGGCTGTCCTCCGGCATATACTTCTACATCCAACTCTGTAAAATGCTTCTGCAGCTCTTCTAAAAGCAGTTGCGCTTCTTTTTCTGAAACTTCTTCGCCATAATATAAAGTGACCACTTCATGTTCCGGCTCAACCATAAGATTTATCAAATCATGTACTACTTTTTCTAAATTTTCGCCAACGAGCTTTAATTTACCGTCCACTAGTCCTATAATCTGCCCTGCCTTAATCTTTTGCCCGTTATACCGGGAGCCTCTCACAGCTACAGTAACCTCACCAGTTTTTACACCCTTTAAAGCAGACTCCATCTGCCTTGCCAACTGTTCAATATCCGACTCCTCATGGTTAAATTGAAGTAACGCAGCAAGCCCTTCAGGGATACTCTTCGATGGGATTACCCGCACCTCCTCTCCCTTAACT
>JAAZDR010000276.1 GCA_012512705.1 Bacillota bacterium | reverse complement strand
GGCAAGCATGCCGGCATGCTTGCCGGAGCAAGTATTATGGAGCGTGCTCTGTGCTGCTCCACAAGCAAGCATCTCCTTTGCTACCCGGCGGTTAAGTGGCCTGTGTGTGCCACATTGAAGGTCGTCTGCAGTCAGACCGATCTTTTCCAAAATGCTACTGACAGCTTTCACGTGCTGCTCTTCTCCTGTATGCGAACCGCAGGTTACAGCAATCTCTTGCTCATTAAGGCCAAAATAATCGGCGGCGCCACTTTCTACAAGCGGTATCGCTTGTATAGGTTTAGCAGCGGAGCGCATGAAGGTTAAAGCATAAGGGTTTCCTGCACTGTAGAGCAGGTTTCCCAGGTGATCGCATACGGCAATATTACCCCGGTGAATGCTTTCCGTCAGATCCCCCCGGGATATTTCGACGAGAATAGATGACAAGGACATGGCTTTTCTCCTTTAGTTTTAGTTAATATTTAGTTCAACAATATCTTTATCTTCCAAGACGTAGCTTTTAGCGACAGCCTGGCCATCAAAGCGTGTCGAGCCCCATACATGAGCGCTCTTGATCTTTTTAATAAAATCTTTATGAATACTGGCAGCGAAATCAAGAACCGTACTTCCTTTGGGTAAAATGAATGGCTTTTCCAACTGTGGCGGCTTCCCGGGTGGCTTGCTGTAGACACGAATAACCCTTAAGGCGTCAAAGACGCGCTGGCGCAGGACCTCTAGGTTTTTACCTGTTGCCGCTGAAACCGTAATTATTTTAAGTTTTGGGTAAAGCTCGCGCAAAATCTGTATGTTCTCTCTGCCTTTTGGCAGATCGATCTTGTTTGCCAGCAGTATAAAGGGTTGCTGATCTTTGCCCTGTGAAGAGCTTAAAGAGGCTAGGTTTTTTTCTTTTAAGAGGGAGAATATCCCTTCGACGTGTTCAAGACACTCATCACTTGAGATATCGACAACAATGAGCAGCAAATCAGCTGCACGTATTGTTCCGGTAAGCCCCGGCGGTATATTTCCGGCAGTAAGCGGCGGTGTATCTACAAGCTGAATCTGCACATCTTCAAAATTCATCATCCCCGTCTCCGGTATCGTTGTAGCAAAGGGAAAATCAGCCACTTTAACCTTAGCCTTGGTCAGGGTGGAGACAAGGGCTGATTTTCCACTGTTAGGGAAACCGATAATAATTACCTGCCCAGCGCCTTGCTTTTCTACCACAAAGGGATTATATGTGCTTTTTGATTTCCTCTGCTGTTTTTTCTCCCGCAGGGCTGCGAGACGCCTTTTCAGATTAGCCTGAATTTTTTCCGTACCTTTATGCTTTGGGATAACGGCAAGCATTTCTTGGAGGGCTTCAATTTTTTCTGCTGTTGTTTTTGCCTGTTTATATTTCTCCTCTGCTGCATAATACTGAGGGGTTAAATTAGCGGGCACAGCAAATCCCTCTTTTTGCTTGATTTATTATATTAATTATACATCTTATATCATCCGCTTCAGGATGGCTAAATTCCCCAGAATTTATGGATAATTTTATGATCCGGGGGAGGGGTCGACAATGAAACAATAATAAAAGCAGCGAGGGCGATCAGGAGCGTGGCTACAATATGATGTGAACCAAGCGGGCGCATGCTGAGCGTATCAAAGATAATAAAGGAGACGGTTCCAGAAATCATGGAGGCGACAGCACCATAAGCATTGGCACGCTTCCAGTAAAGACCGAGAATAGTGGGCCAGAAAAAAGTAGCCTGCAGTCCGCCGAAGGCAAAGAGGTTCAGCCAAACTAAAAAGTCAGGGGGATTCAAGGCGAAAAGAAAGGCAGCAACCCCTAAGATGGCAGTAATTCCTAGGCTGTAGAATTGCAGCTGTTGGTTGTTTGTCCGGGGATTGATATAGTTGCTATATAGGTCTTTGACAACCGTAGCTGAAGCCATAATCAATAGCGAGTCAACCGTAGACATAATCGCTGCCAACGGTCCGGCAAAAAAGATCCCCGCCGCCCACGGCGGGAGAACTTCGATCGTCATCCGAGGCATCACGAGATCCGGGTTTTCGATCCCGGGCAGGAGTACTCGTCCAAAAGTTCCTACCAGATGCATCCCCAGCATTAAAAAACCCACGGTGAAAGTGCCGATAATCATCGCCCTATGCATAGAAGCGGAGTTTTTATAAGACATTGCCCGGATGCTGACTTGGGGAAGGCCAATTACTCCAATTCCAACAAGCACCCAAAAACCCATGATCCATCCCTGGCTGATAAAACCGTCCACACCGAAGGGGGTAAGGAGATCCGGATTTACAGCATACATTCCCCGCATTAAGTTTTCCACCCCGCCACCGCGCAGGATGGTGATGATCAGGATCACCACCGTCCCGATAAGCATTATTGCGCCCTGCAGGGAGTCGCTAAGCGCTACGGCACGGAAACCGCCGATCGTCACATAAAACAGAATGGCGATGGCAAAAATCGCCAACCCCACAGTATAACTATACCCGGTTACCGCTTGAAATAGCCTTGCCCCCCCTATATACTGGGCAGTCATGATCGCTACAAAAAAACAAATTATACTGAGGGAACCGATAATGACCACGAAGTCACTTTTATAGCGATGACGCAGGATATCAATCAGCGTGAGGGCATTGATTTTGCGGCTGATAATCGCAAATTTTTTGCCGAGGACAGCGAGCGTAATATAGGCTGTCGGAAGCTGTGTAATAGAAAGTAAAACCCAGCCCAGACCTTGGGCGTAAGCCATTCCCGGTCCACCGACAAATGAGCTGGCGCTGGTATAGGTAGCCACAAGGGTCATCGCTAGCACAAAACCGCCTAAGCTCCGTCCTCCGATAAAGTACTCTTCGATAAACGTCCCTTTAAGCGCTGCCCGGTTTAGGTAGCGTGAGCTATAGTAAGTAAGAAGGAAAAGTCCGACTAGATAGAGAGCTAAGGGAATGATGATTGGCGCCATCTCAATTCTCCTCCTGGCAGTTATGTTTTTCCACTTCTTTGTCTTTAGTTTCTAGGGGCATATCCTTGAAAAAGAAGCTGACAGCCCCCCAGATTAAAAAGGAAAAAATAACATAATTAACGATAACAGACCAAAAAAACCAGGCTGGAAAACCGCATATATAGCTGTAATCTTCTGGTGGGCCGGAGCCCAGTCCGTAGGCAAAGACGTACCACCAGATAATATTTAAAATAAAAATGGCAATTCCGATGAGTGCTTCTTTGTTGGCTTGCCTGTAGCGTGGGTCTTCTTGAAAATTACGTTCCTTGTGCATAATAAATGCCTCCTTTTGTATTTGTCATTTTGCCTGGTTTTGTGCAAAAAACATTGCAGTAGTATTCTACATCATAAGAGTATTTCCCTACAAAGATTAGAAAAATAAACATTAAAGATTATCAAAATTCTTGCTAGCGGGAAAAACTGTTTCTAATGTCAAAATTCTAGATATTACTTTTATATTAGAGGAGGGGTAAAAATTAAAAGTGATTTGATAGCTTTTCATAAACAGACAAAAAACTTTGGCAAAAATTTATTAACGGCCAGCCTTTTGATCAAAAACAGCTACGGGAGCCGATCCTGCGCTCTTGGAAAAGGAGTGTCTCTGCCGGTGTTAATCCTTTTGATGGAAGAAGCCCCGTAGTATTAACAGAAAATAAGATCAACAAGTATTTGGAGGAGCAAAAAGCAGTTTTGGAAATCGTTGAGCCATTTATGAAGCATATTGATTCTTTAGTACGTGGCTCCGGATTTATCGTTGTCTATACCGACCAGAAGATGAATATCCTTTCTACATTGGGCGATAAACCTGTTTTGGAAAAAGGCAAAGAAACAAATTTTATTGTCGGTGCGAACTGGCATGAAAAGTATGTTGGAACTAACGCCCCGTGTCTTGCGTTAATTGAAGGGAAGCCGATTCAAGTAATTGGTGCAGAGCATTTTTGTCAGACCCATCATCCCAGCACTTGTTCCGCTGCTCCGATCCGTGATCCAGATGGGAATATCATCGGTGTGTTGGATATGACCGGTGATTATACCAAAGCCCGCTTGGTCAAGAAGCAAAAGAAACTTTTAATGTGGACAAGGTATTGGTAATAACGGATAAAAAGGGACTGATCCAGGCAGGTATTTTAGACACTGTAGAGAGCTCTTTAAAAGAAGCGGGAATAGCTGTGAATGTATTCAGCGATGTTGAAGAAAACCCATCAGTGGAAACAGTACATGCGGCTGGTGAGCTTTTGAAAAAAGGAGGTTATAAGCTAGTTATCGGTTTGGGTGGCGGCAGTTCCATCGATACTGCTAAGTGTGCTAGTATAGTCGCAACTAACCCGGGTTCGATTATTGATTATGAAGGAATTAAAAAGGTTGGCCTGGGGCGGACAGCGATGATGACGGTAGGAGCGGTCTCTATTGAAATGGTGCTAGGGACAGCACTTGCTTTTTACTTAATTGCAAGTTTCGTTTGCAGGGGATAGTACGGATGTTGTTATTGTTGCCACTTGCCTGTGCACCTTTGGCAGTAGGGTTTATTTGGCGCATGATGTATCATCCCGATTTTGGAGTAATTACCTGGTTAGTAAGCAGTCTAGGTTTTAATGCGCCGAACTTTCTTGGCAATCGTTCCACGGCGATGATGAGTATTATTGTTTTTGATGTTTGGCAATGGACACCGTTTATTACCTTTATCGTGCTCGCCGGTCTTCAATCACTGCCGAAAGAGCCTTTCGAAGCGGCAGCAATTGATGGCGCCTCGCCTTTCAGAGTGTTTCGAACATTGACATTGCCGATGATTAGCCAGTTTTTACTGGTAGCTTTTCTTTTACGGACGATTGACTTGGTGCGCCTATATGACTTTGACCATGGGGGGCCGGGAACAGCAACAGAAACACTAGCCGGTATCTGTACCGAGTTGGCTTTAAGTATCTAGATATGGGGTATGCCTCATCCATATCGGTAATTTTCCTTTATATAGTGATTGTTCTCGCGGTAATAGCAATTAAGGCCATTATGAGGGTACGGGAGACTTATTAGTTGTTTTGTATGGAGGTGTTAAGATGATAGCACAGGGTGTCCAGCTTGAATCTCGTAAAAGGTGGGAAAATGTCAAAAATTTAATAATTTTATATGGTCATTACTCTTGTGGTACTCGTTATTCTTTTTCCAATCTATTGGATGGTTGCAACGTCTTTTAAGCAGCCGCTAGATGTTTTGACTAAGGTGCCTCGGTTTATTTTTACCCCTACTCTTGATAACTATATTTTTGCATTTACCCAGTATGAATTCGCAAGGTTTATATTTAACAGTCTCGTCGTAGCCATTTGCTCAACTGCACTAGTAATGGTTACGGGGACACTTGCAGCTTACAACTTCGCACGCTGGAATATCGGCGGTGGGCATTTGCTTTTCTTTATCTTAAGTACGCGTATGATGCCTGCAATAGCGGTGGTTATTCCGTATTTTATTATTTTCAGGACATTAAACCTACTTGATACTCATTTAGCATTGATAATGGCCTACACATTAATTTGCCCCTTGCTATCTGGCTTCTTTATGGGTTTTTC
>JAAZDR010000023.1 GCA_012512705.1 Bacillota bacterium | reverse complement strand
CGCTTATGCAGGAATTAACCTCAAAAATAAAATGGTATAAAATAATTTTTTATGTCCTTGTGGGTGCTTCACTGCCACTGGCTTTCGGATCAATAACCGCCGGAATACATGCTGCCCCAAGGTATTTTGGGCTGGTATTATTGGCGGTTCCTTTTATTGCCGGAGCATTGGTATGCTATACCCGTCTTGATAAATTTAAATCCCTGGCTTTGCTGAGAGGGAGATGGGCGAAGGTTGATACCAGGCAGCGTGATTTTCAGTCGATTTCTGCTTATTATCGGGAAAGCAGGGATACAAGATCCAACAGTAATCTCAATACAGCAGATGTTGACGACAGGACTTGGGCTGACTTAGATATGGATCTGCTGTTCTCTAAGCTGGATCGCACTTTTACTGCGGCGGGTGAGGGTGCTCTTTACCAGGTTTTGCGTACCCCTTGTTTGAATTTAGAGGAGTTGTCTGAGCGCAGAAGGGTGATCTCTTTGTTCCAAAAGGATCAGGATCTAAGAGAGAAAATTCAGCTTGTTTTCTTAAAACAGGGGAGAAGGGATTCTTCTGAAATCGTGCGCCTGCTGTGGGGAGAGCTGCCGCCGGAAAACCGATGGCTTTTTGCCTATAATTTTATGGCTATAGTGGCGCTGTGTTCTTTATTTACTCCTTTTTTGTGGGGGCTTAACGCTGCGCTGATCATCCCGGCGGTGTTTAGTATCAACTCCTATATCCATTACCGCGCTAACAAGAAATATTCTGTGCAGCTGCCCTCCATTAGCTCCCTAGGCGCCCTGCTGCGCACAGCCCGTAAGATTGCCAGAATGCGGGCTGCTGGTTTGGAAGGGTGGCAGCAAAAATTAAAAACTGCTTCAGCCGCTACGCAAAAGATTTTGCGCAAGACCCGCTTTTTAAACACATATATCTCTGGCTCTGATTTAGATATCTTTTATGAGTATATGAAGATATTATTCCTTTTGGAAGTAAGATGTTTTTATGGTGCGCTGCGGGAAATTAAAAATGAGATCGCTCATTTAAGAACGATATACCGGGTATTAGGGATGCTAGATGCTTTGCAGTCTGTGGCTTCTTATCGGGAAAGCCTGGAGGATTATACGGAACCGGAGCTGGGCAGCGAAGGCGTTTTTCTCAGGGTTAAAGATATCCGCCATCCTTTGCTGGAGAATCCTGTTCCGAACTCCGTAACTCTTGATAAGGAGCATGCCAGCGGGATCATTATAACCGGATCGAATATGTCTGGAAAGTCAACTTTTTTAAAGACAATCGGAATTAATGCAATCCTGGCACAGACTATTTATACCTGCTGTGCGGGATCATACAGGGCCAGTTTTTTTCAGATTGTCTCGTCGATGAGCAAAATGGACGATCTTGCACAGGGAAAAAGCTTCTATTACCTGGAGGCAGAAAGGCTGCTTAAAATAGTTAATCTTCCGGATACAAAGGTTCCGGCACTTTGTCTTATTGACGAGCTGCTGGCGGGAACCAACTATGCCGAAAGGCTTTCCGCCTCAGAGGCGATTCTTCATTTTCTGAGCAGGAAAAATGTCCTGGTAGTTGTTGCTACCCATGATCTCGATCTGCCGGAGAAGCTGGAGGGATTTTATCATTGCTGCCATTTTACGGATCAGGTTGATAGGTACGGTTTGAACTTTGACTATACCTTAAAGGAAGGCGTTGCCACAACGCGTAACGCAATTAAGCTCCTGGAATACTTGGGGTACCCGCATGAACTGGTGGAGCGGGCCCGGGGAGGAGTGCTGTAAACTAACCCTGCGCAATTTTTCTGCCTCAGCTAACTCTGCCCAGTTTTCTTTTCCTGCTCTTCTTTTTGCTCGTGGTAACGATCTCTACCCGGAAGCCTTTAAGGCTCTGCCGTACAGTAAGGGCCAAGAAACTGAAAAAAACTGTTGTCCAGATCACAGCTGTGACAACTAATCCCGTTAAGACTCTTGCATTCGGGCTCCACGTCAGCGGCCTGCTTAATAGGTAGAAAATGTATATAAAGATATTTGAAAATGTCCAGCTAAAAGGAGGTGGAGCAGGCAGTTCCTGGAGGACAGTAAGCAGCTCTGCGGGTGGGAAAAGATAAAGGACTCCTACAGCGATCAAAGCGATAAAAAATAGATTGATCAGATACATCAGCAAAGAGGCTCCCGGTGAGATTCGCTGCTGCGGGGCGTCTGGATTGTAGCGGCAATTGTTGATTGAGAAAAAGAGGCCGATCGCACTGGAGCCCATGGTAATGAGGACAGCGCCTACGGCTAGAGCGAGGGTAATCGTCGGTGAAAGCCCGATAGCAATCGCTGTGCCTGCCAGCAGCGCCTCCATTAACACCAGCGTGGGCAGAACAGAGGCGAACAGTTTCCCCCAGACGACCGGCCATCCAGCCAGGGGGACACTGTTCAAAAACCACTCCGATTCCCCTTCACGTCCGAAGGACTGCAGCGCCATATTGCCGCTGAACATAATACTGTACATAATAAATACGGAAGTTAAACTGCCCTGACTCGAATCAGAGCCGGTAAATACGAACTGAAAAACAAAGAAAGCCATAATAATTAAGGGAACAGTATATCCGAACCATTCACGGGTATCCCTCCGCACATAGAGGAGGTCTTTTTTAGCCACAGCCCACATGCCGCGCCATGGAGAAACCACTGCCGCATTGTCTTCCGCCAAGCTCCACTTAAACAGCTCTGCAGAAGATTTTTCGGTAACCTTGCCTGCTGCAAAATGTTTTTTCTTTCGCCGGCGTCCCCCTTCACTTTGCCCGACCGAGATAAAGCCTCGACGAAAACCGCGCTCGACAAAGAGAAATGAGAACACCATTAATGCAGCACCGAGCAGAAGCAGCAGGGTGCTCCAGCCTAAACTGGTCAAATGGTTGCCAGAAGCGCCTTCAGCCAGCGCCAGCGAGCCCCAGCCCCAGGGGAAAAAGTCCATAACCTGCAGCAGCTTTTCTTGCGTGGCAAGCCAAATGCCAAGATCGAATTCATCTCCCGTGGAGAGTATCAGATTAGGAATTTGAAAGACGAGAGCGATTATGATCCCTGCTACTGCACCGAGGACGCCTACTGCCTCCCGGCTGCGATGGGGCGGGATAATGCGCATTACGATCAGATTTAGAAGTGCTGCAAAGGCCGTACCGTTGGCACACAGTCCAATCGTGATCAGTATTAGCCATAGGTAGTAAACGAGTTTAGTGCCCAGAAGTAGGCCATAAAAGAGGCCCGGTAGAAAGATAAAGAAGGCTGCGGTCACGAAGTTGCTTCCGGCAACGACAAGCAGCTTAACGCTAAAGACCACCTTGGTGGAAACTGGAGCAATGAACAACAGCTCTAAATCCTCAGACATATAGAGGGTGGCAAAAGCAGAGGTAATGCCAAAAAAAATTAGAGCGATAAAACCGGTCATAAAAATCAACGCCAGGAAACCGCGTCCTACCTCAGGAGACATCGTTTCCAAAGCACCGTAAGCAAGGTTGCCAAGGAGGTAGATTAAAATAATCGCTCCGCATCCCGCAGCGATTATGCTAAACCATGCCAGCGGTGACCAATGCCGGATCTTATTCCAGGTTAGCCGCAGTTGAGTGACAAAAAGTAGTTTGAAATCCTGCCAAAAAGAGCAGGGGGGTGGTGCTTCACTCAGAGGTGGTGGTAGTGTGATCTTCAATTATCATTACCCTCCTCTAAACTCTGAATCAGTTCTGCGTTTTCCTGAGCCCCCGTAAGCTCGAGGAAGATATCCTCCAGGCTTTCTTCGCCGTGGCCGGTAAGTTGACGCAGTTCTGCGGGGCTGCCCTGGGCAAGAAGCTGCCCTTCCTTGAGGATCCCGACACGGTGACACATCCGCTCTGCTATTTCCAGGATATGTGTGGAAAGAAATATCGTTACACCCTGCTGTGCCAGCTCCAAGAGCAGATCTTTCAAGAGGCGGGCGCTGTGGGGATCGAGCCCTACAGTAGGCTCATCCATTAAAATCACCCGCGGCTGGTGGATTAATGCTGCTGCGAGCACTACTTTCTGCCGCATACCGTGCGAATAACCTTCCAATAGCTCATTGCCTCTATCAGCGAGGCCGAACATAGAGAGTAAGTATTCCGCTCTTTTGCGGGAGATATCTCTCGGCATGCGGTAGAGGTTCGATACCAGGTCAAGAAATTCCCATGCCGTTAGCTT
>JAAZDR010000275.1 GCA_012512705.1 Bacillota bacterium | reverse complement strand
TTTGTGCCGGGCCCTGAGTTTTCAAAACGTTTAGGGCTCGGTCCCTCCCCCTTGCTATTATTTTTAAGTAACAATCAAATAATAACGTACAAGGAGTGCTCAAAGGTGAAAGTTGGTTTTATTGGTTTGGGTCAGATGGGCAGGCATATAGCAATGAATTTGCTAAAAAAGAGCGGAGTTGAGCTAATTGTCAGCGATATAAGAACGGATACTTTTGCAGAGTTTGAGAAGCAAGGGGCGATGACAACTACTGATTCGGCAGCAGTTGCGCAGGCAGAAATTATTTTCTTGAGCCTTCCGAACAGCAAGGTCGTTAAAGACGTCCTTTTAGGGGAAAGAGGAATCATCAAATCTCTGCGCGAGGGTCAAATTGTTGTCGATCTGAGCACGATTACCTATAATGCAACCATTGAGATCGCTAAAGCCTTGGAAGAACAGGGCGCAGAGTTTATCGATGCTCCCGTATCAGGTATGGAAGCACGCGCTCGGGAAGGAACGCTGACAGTTATGTGCGGCGGCCGCCGGGAGATATTTGTCAAAGTAAAACCTTATTTAGAATGCATTGGAACAAAGATTCTTTATATGGGGGAACACGGCAGCGGCCAGCTGACAAAGCTGATAAACCAACTTTTGTTTGATATCAACGCTGCAGCTCTGGCAGAAATTTTGCCGATGGCTGTCAAGATGGGGCTTGATCCGGAAAAGGTCGGTGAGGTTGTCAACAGCGGCACCGGCAGAAGCTATGCTTCGGAATTTTTTATCCCGCGGATCTTGGAAAATAATTTTGAAGAGGGTTATTCCCTTGAAAACGCCTATAAGGATCTGGTAAGCGCTGCTGAGCTCTCCGCTAACGAGTGCATTCCTTTACCCGTCCTGCATGCAGCCACCACTACCTACCAGATGGCCTTGCTGAAAGGACACGGCAAGCGAGATAAAGGGGCAATGATTTGTGTATTCGAAGAGCTATTGGATGTAGTTTATAGAAAGAAAAATAATCGATAACCTTAAGGGGGAGCTGTTCGAGGCATGGTGAGAAGAAACATAAATGATATGACGGAGGCCTACTATGTTGGCTTAATGAGCTCAGTAGGCTATCGGAAAAAAGATCTTGAAAAGCCAGTCATCGGTATTGTTAACTCCTGGAATGATGTCAATCCCGGTCACAAGCCCCTTGCTCAATTGGCAGGATATGTTAAGGAAGGGATCTGGGCAGCAGGAGGGACTCCAGCTGAATTTAATGTTCCTGCTCCCTGTGACGGTATGGCCCAGGGGAAAGGCATGCATTATGTTCTTCCTCAACGGGACCTAATCGCCGCTTCGATAGAAGCTATGGTCGAGGCACATGGTTTCGACGCTCTTATATTCTTAGGTTCCTGTGACAAGATTATTCCCGGTATGCTTATGGCTGCTGCACGCCTTGATCTGCCGACAATTTTTCTTACGGCGGGCGCGATGCTCCCTTACCGGGAAGCTGAGAGAGCCTATGTTACTTCGGATTTGAAAGAAGCGATCGGTAAAAGGAGAAGCGAAGAGATTGATGAACAGACATTTGATCGCTGGCGGATTAATACCTGTGCTTCCGCTGGAACCTGCTCTATGTACGGAACGGCAAATACGATGGGCGCTTTTTTAGAGGCGACTGGAATCGCCCCATTTGGCTCTTCAACAATGCTCTTTTGTGCAGCGGCTAAAAGTCGTCAGGCCAGGGATGTCGGGGAGCAGATCGTGAGGCTCGCTCAAGAAGGTAAAAATTTTTCCTATTTCCTTAACGAAGCCTCATTGGCAAACGGGATTCGGCTGATTTCTGCCACCGGCGGCTCAACCAATGCTGTTCTACATACGATGGCGCTGGCCCAGGTCATGGGTTCTGCTCTAACTCTTGAACAGTTTGATCTGATACAGGCTTCGGTGCCAGTGATCGCCAAATTTAAGCCTTCTTCGGAAATGAATATCAACGATTTTCACCAGGCCGGGGGAGTAGCTGCAGTCTTAAGCGCGATTCGTGATAGCCTGGACTTAAAAGTTCCTCTGGTGATGGGTGGAACGCTCGAGGAATATCTGCATAACTTCCGGAATACGATTAACTGTAAGGTTATCCGTCCGCTTTCGGAACCCCTGCATGAAGGGGGCTGTTTCTCAATTCTTAAAGGAAACCTAGCTCCGCGCGGAGCAGTGGTTAAAAAGAGCGGCGTAGAACCGAAGATGTACCGCCATAAGGGGCCTGCCGTTGTCTTTGATTCTGAAGAGGAGGTTCGCGACTATCTTCTGCACAAAAAGATTGAACCCGGTTCTGTGCTGGTGATCCGCTATGAAGGTCCAAAAGGAGGGCCAGGGATGCGAGAGCTCTCGATCCCGGCTGCAATGCTGGTAGGTATGGGACTGCATACCTCTGTGGCGATGATCACTGACGGCCGTTTTTCAGGAGCAACAAGAGGACCCTGTGTAGGTCATATCGCTCCCGAGGCCTGGGATGGGGGACCTCTTGCCTTAGTAAAAGATGGCGACCTGATTGAAATCAATTTGGATGAGAAAAAGCTGGAACTCCTAGTACCTTCGGAGGAGCTAGAACAGCGCCGGAAAGAAGTGAAAAAACCTCGGCGTGATTGTAAAGGGGTATTGTCTGCTTACCGATCCGGTGTCGGCGGGGCTGAGAAAGGCGCAGTCTGGCTCTATCGGCAAGATTAGCTAGCGTTTCAAACTTCTAAGATTACTTTATTCTACCTTAAATCATTAAAAACTTCGGGAGAATAAAATAAAAAAATTAAAGGGCCGATCCCCGTGTTGGCTGCTAACCCGATTTAAAGGGATCGGCCGCTCAAAAAAAGGAGGTGTCTGACATTGGCTGCAGTCGTCTTACTCCTTGCTTCTTTCATTTTTGCCGTTGATGCTGCATTTATGTTCGGTAAGCTTGAACCAAAGCCAACAGCCGCTGCCAACGCCGTAGTTGGCGCTGTGATGATGGTGATCGGTGTAGTTATTGGTTTTACAGCTGCCGGGGATCCAGTCCTGATGATTATTACAGGGCTAACGATGGCCTTTAGCATCTTTTATCTATTGCTAGCATGGGGACTGCTTTGTGACCATAAGCTTAACGCCTTGGGATGGCACTGCTTAATGGCCGGCTTGTTCTGCCTGGCAAGTTCCTGGTTTTTCTTTGGAATAGGAGATATGTACTTTGGAATCTTTGCGATCGCCTGGGGCATACTTTTCCTCATTGCCTGGATCAGTCTTGTATATGAAAAACCATGGAATAATTTAATTGCTTGGCTGCTTTCAGTTGAATGTATTTTTACCCTTTTCATTCCGGCTTTTCTGCTGCTTAGCGGCAAGTGGTAATTTAGAGAAAATATGTCCTGATATATATATATTATTCTCCCGAAGTTTTTCTTTTCTTCCTAAATTTAATGAGTAAATCTTCTCTTACTTAATTATAGCTAACTTGTCCGTAATTGTCACTGCGTTTTCAAATTATTTGATTATTTGACAGCTAAAGAATTGGATGAATTTTGTTTAAAGAAAAAACTGTAAGGAGGATAGTTATTATGTCAAAGGAAAGAGAAATCAAGAAAACGGACGGCCGTGGGATAATTGCTGGTGATTATGTGAATGTAAACAAAGATTTAACGCGTGAGGATTGGCTCAGTGACTGTTTTCCGGAGTGGGGCACATTTTTGAACCAGCAGATAGAAGCATACGAGGTGCCAAAGGGGCAGGTCTCTTTATGGTGGTTAGGAGGCCCTTCCTGGGTGTTGAGGACGGACGAAGGTGGCATCTTCTTTATCGACGTCTATTCCGGCCCTTCGATGTACACCAGTCATTACTACTGTGGTGTTTGTAAACAATCCGGTGCCGAGAGTATCAACTGGTTAAGATTAAACCCCCAGGTAATTGATCCGTGGAAATTTAATAGGGTAGACGGCGTCTTCTGCACGCATATTCACCAGGATCATTGCGATATCTATACGATAAAAGCAACTTTAAAAACTACGGACTGCATCTACTATGCTCCCCCGAATGCTGCGGAAAAAATACGTAATTTCGAGGTTCCGGAAGAGAGACTTGTAGTCGCTAAAGTTGGTGAATCAGTTAAAGTGCCGGGCGCTGAGGTTGAGTTCCTGATCAACTACGATGATACGGCGATCAGAACAGGAACCCCTGGTGATGAGCCCTGGGCCTACGAAGATGCTGCCGTGAGCTTTTTATTTAAGACTTCCGGAGGTAATATTCTCTTTATGGGGGATACCTGGTTCAACAACGGTTATATAGCTGTCGGCAAAAACTACGACATCGATGTAGCGATCTTTGACATGGGATATAATGCTCCCGGAGCCACTGACAAGATGCCGCCTAGTGACTGCGCAAGACTGGGTGAGGCTTTGAACGCCAAGGTTTTAATTCCTGATCACTACGATAACTGGGCTGTTACAGCTGGCGATCCAGAACTTTTATGCGCCCAGTTTGAAAGGTTGGTTGCCGAAAACACACCGCATATAAAGACTGTTATCCTGCGCTGTGGTGCACAATTCGTCTACCCGCGCGATAAGGACATTAAGCGCTACCGCTATCCCGACTGGCGAGATAGGGTGCGCCTCGAGCATTCGATGTACAAAGATGCAGTGAAGAAGAAGTAGACTTATAGATATAGATTCAAATTATGCTTCTAGAAGACTTTAGTATGAGGGGGTATTGATGTGTTTAAAAAAAGGGTTGGTTTGGTCTTAGCCCTCTGCCTGGGCCTGAGTGTGCTATTAGTGTTTGCAACCGGTTGCGGCGGAGGTGATGATGTTATAGATGAAGCTACGGGAAACGGTGAAGAAGAAAGTGAAGTAGACAGTGAAAAGGAAATAATCAAATTACGCATTGGGTCTGGGCACGACACTCATATTACATGGGTAGGTGCAGTAGACGAATTTTTTATTCCTGAAGTAGATAAGCGTTTAGAAGATACTAATTATAAAATTGAATGGACTATAAAGCCTTTGGTGGTACAGTAGCCGGACTTGGAGAGGTTCTTGATGCTGTTGAAGCTGAGCTGCTGGACATAGGTGTTGTTGTATCAGTTTTTGAGCCTTCTGATTTAGCAGTTCATAATTTTAACTACCATGTACCATTCTCTGTACCGGATGCTCCAGTAAACGCAGAAATATTGGATCAAATTTATTTTGAGAAACATCCATGGCTACGGGATGACTATGAAGAAAGATTTAACCAGAAACTTTTAGGAACATTTGTAGTGGAAAATTATAACTTTTTTAGTACAAAACCGATCGAAAAAGTTACTGATTTAAAAGGGTTAAAGGTTGGCGCAGCTTGTACTAATCTATTATGGTTAGAGGGTACAGGCGCTGTAGGCGTAGAATCCCCAATACCAGATGCTTATACATGTTTGCAGACTGGTGTCTACGATGTTTCCCTTCAACCATCGGCCAGTGTAATTAAAACAAATATTTTTGAAGTTGCAGATTATTTTGTTCAGGTTGACTTTGGCACAATTTTATGTGGTGGTCCTACTATAAATCTTGACATTTTCAACAGCTTGCCTGAAGAGGTGCAACAAGTAATAGTAGAAGTTGGTAGGGAGTATACAATGGTTCAGGCCAAAATGGCCCAGGAAGACTATGAAAAGCAGATGAAAGTACTAGAGGATTCTGGGATTAACATGACTGTGTTCCCACATGAAGAAAAAGAAAAATGGACTCAAATGCTTCCAAACTATCCTATGAAATTCGCAGAAGAGATGGATAAACTGGGATATAAGGGAACTGAACTGATTGTTGACTATTTAGAGATGGTTGAAGAGGCCGGATATATGCTTCCCAGAAAGTGGCATTTAGAGTAGTTCAATAATCTTGCTCTAAAGCTTAGTTGTCAAAGGCGATCATAAATTATGATCGCCTTTGACAACTAATGAAATTGAAATCCACCTTGAAAGTGCTAATTAAAAGGATGGTGTAAGGGGAAATGGGGAACAAAGACAGTAAAGGATTAATAAATAATATATTTACTAAAATCTTACAATTTTTCAATTCGGTAGCTTCCGTGTGGATATTTGTTTTGATGTTTGTTATCGTATGGGATGTTGGTGGCAGACTTTTTTTTAAAAGGCCCTTGCTCGGCACTGCTGAGATTGTAAGCCTTTCAATCGTTTCTCTTGCTTTTTTGCAAATCCCGTATACCCTGATGATCAATAGACATGTTTCGAGTACGATTTTTTTTAATAAGTTTCCAAAAAAAATTAAAATGGTTGTGAGAACTGCGGGTAATATCGTTGGTGCGATAACATTTATCCTGTTGGCTGTATCGGCTTGGGAATTCTTTGTTAAAGCTTATATCACAAAACACACTGAAGGAACTTTACTTCTTATACCATCTGCACCAATAAGATTTATTATAGTTTTAGGCTCAGCTTTAATGGCGGCGGAGTACATTAGAAAAGTATATACGGCAATTAAATATAAGGAGATTGATTAATAAGCAGGGCTAAAGGAAAAAGCAGGCAGAGGGGTGAATAAACTATGGATCTCTGGACAGTTGGATTAATAACCTTGGTCTTGCTTGTCGGTATAATATTGCTCGGCTGGCAGATTGCCACTAGCTTAATTATCGTTAGCTTTCTCGGCGTTTGGTTATATACAGGGGATTTTTTTATCGCGTTACGAATGTTGGGGACAACGGCATATAATTCAATAAACACTTATTCTTTGGGCGTAATCCCGTTATTTGTATTGATGGGATTATTATCAAATTTGTCAGGGGCAAGTTCAGATTTATATGTGGCTGCTAATTTGTTGTTGAGGAGAGTAAGGGGAGGATTAGCGGTTGCTACGATTGTCGCTAATGCTTTTTTTGCTGCTATTACTGGAGTAACAGTAGCATCAGCAGCAATATTTTCTAAAGTATCTCTTCCAGAAATGAAACGGGCAAATTACGATTTGCCTTTTGCTGCTGGCACTGTCGCCGGAGGCTCTGTTCTAGGAATGCTCATACCGCCAAGTCTGCTTATGATTCTTTATGGGCCGATGGCAGAAGTGTCAGTTGGCAGCCTTTTTATAGCAGGTATACTCCCAGGATTGCTATTGGCACTGATATATATATAATTGGGATTCTGATCATAACATATGTTAGCCCAGAAACCGTTGGTTTTGGTTTAGAGCCAGCTGACGAAATGAGCGATGAGAAAGTTAACTTTAAGTGGTCCGTGATTTTAAAGCCCTGGCCCGTTTTGTTGCTTATAGTGCTTGTTCTGGGGGGAATATGGTTCGGACTTTTTACTCCTACCGAAGCCGGAGGAGTTGGCGCTTTCGGCGCATTATTATTGGCTCTTTATAAAAAGAAAGTAACGTGCAGAGCGCTTTTAAGCACATTGTTAGAAACAGGTGTAACTGCTGGTAGTATATTTATAATGCTTATGTCCGCTCAGATGTTTAGCTATAAGCGGGGTGGTAAATGCTCTTGCCGATATTTTAACAAGATTAAATCTTGCCCCGGTTGTTATTGTGTTTTTCTTCATGGGCGTAATTTTAATCATGGGCACTCTTATCGACTCGATCTCAATATTGCTGTTAACAATGCCTTTAATGATCCCGGTAGTTTCAGCCTTTGGCATGGATCTGGTATGGTTTGGGGTAATCGCCATACTAGCTACACAGATAGGTTTAGTAACTCCACCCTTTGGACTAGGAGTATTCACGATTAAAGCGTCATTGACTGATGAATTAAATGAGCTGTTGGAAATAGAGGATATATTTAAAGGCTCATTCCCATATTTTATTATGATGACCATTTGTTTGGTAATTCTTGTGCTGTTCCCAAAGATTACTACATATTTGCCTGCTTTAATGTAAAAATTTAAGTTGCCCTGCAGGTTTTTGCAAATGTTGAGTTTTTCTTGACTTTTTACAATTAAACCTTTAAAATAAAAAGTGTCGCTATGAATAACCATGCATAACGCATTTCATTATCACTTTAAATTATCACCTTCGATCTATAGACTCTAAGGCATAGGCTATGAGCTGTAGACGTTAGGGTATAGCTGGAAACGGCTATGCCTTCCGGTTTGGAAAGGAGGTGTATTTTGCGTTGGTATAAAAATATTTTTCGTATAGATAAAGATGCGTTGCTTACTACCAGCTATTATGTCAAAGGAGGGAAGATATTGAAAAAGATTCAGCTTAAAATTAATGGCGTTTTAAGGCAAGTAGTGGCTGATCCGTCGATGACTCTGCTCGATCTATTGCGGGATCACTTTCACCTGACTGGCGCCAAACAGGGCTGCGATAAAAAGGGTCAGTGTGGTGCTTGTAC
>JAAZDR010000274.1 GCA_012512705.1 Bacillota bacterium | reverse complement strand
GTGTTGGCCATGCCGGGGCCGGAGGTCACCAGCACCACGCCGGGCTTGCCGGTGGAGCGCGCATAGCCCTCGGCGGCGTGCACCGCGCCTTGTTCATGGCGCACAAGGATGTGCTTTATTTCAGCATCATAAAGTGCATCATATAATGGGATTACCGCCCCTCCCGGATAACCAAAAATAACTTCTACTTTTTCATGGTTAAGAGATTCGATGAGCATCTGTGCTCCCGTCATCTTCAATTGCTGTTCACCTCACGTCTCTTAATCTTGAATACCATTCTTTATGGCTGATTATTACCCGAGCGAAGAACAGCTCCCTTATTTGCTGAACTCACAGCAGCAGCATAGCGAGCCAGGTAACCTTTTTTCACCCTGGGCTCGCGCACCGGCAAACTTGCCAAACGTTGCGCCAGCTCTTCCTCCGAAATAAGGAGATTGAGAGTGCGACCCGGAATATCGATCTCGATTAGGTCACCGTCCTTAACAGCAGCAATCGGGCCTTTATCCTGGGCTTCCGGAGAGACATGACCAATTGAAGCTCCGCGGGTAGCCCCCGAGAAACGTCCATCAGTAATCAGGGCCACCTCCTTATCAAGCCCCATCCCTGCGATAGCGGAGGTTGGGGTGAGCATCTCCCGCATGCCTGGGCCACCCTTAGGCCCTTCATAACGGATGACAACGACATCACCGCTCTTGATCTTCCCACCCAAGATCGCTTCCACTGCTGCATCTTCGCTATCAAAAACGCGGGCCGGGCCTTTGGAGCGCATCATCTCCTCAGCCACCGCCCCCTGCTTTACAACTGCCCCTTCAGGGGCGAGGTTGCCAAAAAGAATAGCTAGACCGCCGTCCTGACGATAGGGATTTTCAAGACTGCGAATCACCCCTCTGCGCGGCTTTGCCTCCTGAAAATCTTTAAGCTCCTTATCAATTGTCCTCCCTGTTACCGTCAGCTGCCCTCCAGCTAAAAAACCACCCTTGGAAAGCTCTCGCATTACCGCCCAAATACCGCCATCGAGGTGAAGTTCCTCAATATGATCCTCTCCAGCTGGACTTAACTTGCAAAGCTGCGGAACCTGTGCCGCAATCTTATTTATTTCCTGAAGATCGATAGAGAGTCCGAGTTCCGCTGCTACCGCCAGAAGATGTAACACGGTATTGGTTGAACAGCCAAGTGCCATATCAACCGTCAAAGCATTTTTGAATGCCTCAGGCGTTAATATATCTGCTGGTCTAATGTTTTTCGCTAACAGTTCAAGCACCTTTGCCCCCGTCACTTTCGCCAAGCGAATACGAGCCGCATCAACCGCCGGAATCGTCCCATTCCCTGGTAGCGCCATGCCTAGAGCTTCTGTTATACAGTTCATCGAGTTGGCTGTAAACATTCCAGCACAAGAGCCGCATCCGGGACAAGCTGACTCTGTGAGCTCCTCCAGCTCAGATTCAGAAAGCCGGCCTGCCTTTACGGCACCAACCGCTTCAAAAACACTGTTTAAGTCAACCCGCTTACCGCGAAAATGCCCGGCAAGCATTGGCCCACCGCTAACAATAATCGAGGGGAGATTTAAACGCGCCGCAGCCATAAGCATCCCCGGAACAATCTTGTCACAGTTAGGGATAAACACAAGCGCATCAAAACCATGAGCTTCGGCCATTGCCTCAATACTATCCGCTATCAGCTCGCGGCTGGCTAGAGAATAACGCATCCCCGGGTGGTTCATCGCAATACCGTCACAAACACCGATCGTGGAAAACTCAATCGGTGTCCCCCCTGCCAGCCGCACACCGTCCTTAACAGCAGAAGCAATGCGAGGCAGGTGAATATGACCAGGTATGATCTCATTCGCCGCATTAACTACTCCGATGAGAGGTTTCCCCAACTCCGCGTTTGTGTAACCCATTGCCTTAAAAAGTGAGCGGTGGGGTGCTCTCTCAATCCCTTTTTTAACGATATCGCTGCGCATTACCTATCGCTCCTCCTCCATCAATCTATATTTTTCACTTCAGGGTGTTGCTATTGTAAACCTCAACACCACTGTTTTGAGCATACTCTTTAAATTTTTGCATCAAAACTTTCGTTATCCTTCCCGGCTGCCCGTCACCGATCTTGCGCTTGTCGACTTCCACTACAGGAATCAACTCTGCTGCTGTTCCTGTTAAAAAACATTCTTCGGCAACATAAAGATCGTGACGTGTAAATGGTTCTTCGACAACCTGAAGATCATTTTCGCGCGCTAAATCAATTACAGCCTGCCTGGTAATTCCTTCAAGAATACCCAGATAGGCAGGAGGAGTAATCAACCGCCCTCTTTTATAGATAAAAATATTGTCTCCGGACCCCTCAGTAACATAGCCGTTACTGTTGAGCATCACTGCTTCCATCATCCCTGCATGATTTGCTTGCAGCTTAACTAAAATATTGTTCAGATAATTGAGGGATTTGATTTTCGGATCCAGAGCATCGGGAATATTTCTGCGGGTAGAGACTGTAATAACTTTTAGACCTTCTTTATATAGTTCTTCAGGGTAAAGGGTGATTGTATCTGCGATTATTATTACCTGACTCTTTTTACATTTACGCGGATCGAGACCTAGATCCCCTTCACCGCGGGAAATAACGACGCGGATGTAAGCATCTTTGAGCTTATTGCGCCTCACTGTTTCAATAATCAAGTTTTCCATTTCCTGCTGAGTATAATCAACAGCAAGAAGAATTGAGTGTGCCGATTCATACAGGCGCTGAACATGTTCTTTGAGTTTAAAAATTCGCCCATTGTAACTACGGATTCCTTCAAAAACACCATCCCCATAAAGAAAGCCGTGATCAAAGACTGAAACCTTTGCTTCACTTTGTGGGACAAAAGCACCATTCATAAAAACTAATCTTTCCATACCGACTCCTCCGATTGCTAAATTTTTGTATAAAAAATCCCTTCACCCGCCAGGGGCGAAGGGATTCCTCCGCGTTACCACCCTAATTCACCGGTACAAATACAAGCAAACAAAAGAAAAACTCCCATACCGGTCTTTTAGAGGTTAAGAATACTTAACCAACGGCTGTAACGAAGCTCACGTCATTACCTACTAACCTGTCCCTATAGGCTCTACAGGCTTTCAGTAAGAGGTTCCGGAGTGACTTTCAAAAGCAATATTAAACCGATTCGCAGCAACACCGGCTCTCTGTGTTAATATTGCCCCCTACTTTCTCCTTCATCACCTTTAAGCGTTCTTCTCTTTTAGCGTTAATGCCTAGAAGAATATAATTGGCTATTATTATACCTGCTGATACTTATTGTGTCAACCAAAAAAAACCTTAAAATGCACATAAATTTTGTTCAACCCATGGCTTCCCCTTATGGCTGTCGCACAACATAAACAAGCGAGCTATCAAGTAGGGTAAACGATATCCCATACCTCTTCGTCATCATCTTCATCTGACAAAAGCGAGGAATCAACGCGATAGATTGCTGAAAGATCAAGATTTGACTTGACTTTCACCTCTTCAGCCTTCTTCTCCTCCTCTTCTTTCAGTTCAGGTATCAGACCCTGACGGCGCTTGAAAAAATTGAGGGCGACCTGGGGGAAAAGAATATAGGATAAAAGATCTTCCTCTTTTTCCATATATTCTTCAATCTCACTTCTTGCTTTTTCCATCTGTGGCTCAAGCAGATCTGCCGGACGACAAGTTACCGGTTCGCTACCTTGTAAAATTTTTTCCCGTAGTTCGGGATTAATTTCTCCCGGCGGCTTACCGTACAAACCCCTGATATAATTTTTGATCTCAGTGGAAACCATTTTATAACGTTCTCCCAACAACACGTTCACCACAGCCTGGCTGCCAACCAGCTGACTTGAAGGAGTTACTAGCGGAGGATAGCCGAGATCCGCCCTCACCCTTGGAACCTCCTTCAAAGTCTCTGCTAATAGATGAGATGCATTTTGCTGGGCCAACTGAGCGGCAAGATTGGAGATCATGCCCCCGGGAATCTGATAACTGAGCACATTGGTATCTACTCCTAAGGCTGCTTCAAGCGGTATATCATACTTTTTGCGCACTTCCTTAAAGTAATCGCTAATCTCCGAAAGCTGCTCCAGGTCTAATCCCGTATCATAAGGTGTACCTTTAAGAGAGGCGACAATACTATCCGTGGGGGGCTGTGAAGTGCCCATCGCTAGTGAAGATGTCGCCGTATCCAAGACATCAACCCCAGCCTCAATTGCTTTTAAATAAGCAAGAGGTGCCATTCCACTCGTACAGTGACAGTGAAGTTGAAGCGGAATGCTAATCTTATCCTTCAACTCTTTAATCAGAATATAAACATTGTAAGGAGAAAGGAGACCGGCCATATCTTTGATACATATGGAATCAGCGCCCATCTCCTCCAACCTTTTACCCATTTCTATAAAGTGGTTATTATCATGGAGAGGACTGATCGTATAGCTAATTGTCGCTTGAACGTGACCGCCCTCTCTCTTCGTATAAAACATCGCTTTCTCCATATTACGAATATCATTTAAGGCATCGAAAATGCGAATGATATCGATGCCATTGGCGATCACTTTTGCAATAAAATTCTCCACAACATCATCAGCATAGTGGCGGTAGCCAAGCAGGTTTTGTCCACGCAGGAGCATCTGCAGCTTTGTCTTCTTGATTCTTTGCCGCAGCTTGCGCAATCTTTCCCACGGATCCTCATCCAAAAACCGCATGCAAGTGTCAAAGGTAGCACCGCCCCATACCTCTAAGGAGTAAAAGCCGACATTATCCATTTTTTCCGCAATCGGCAGCATATCTTCAGTACGCATTCTTGTCGCCATCAATGATTGATGAGCATCTCTTAATGTTGTATCCGTAATCAGGATTTTTTTAACCTCTGTCAAGCCTGTTCTCCTCCTTAATCTCTTACCTGTCTTTTAAAAAGATTAAAGTAGTAATTTAGACAAAAAAGCTACTTATTCTTAAAAAACAATTAATAAAAATTGTAGAAATTTATCATCTAAAATTAAAAAATTGAGATTTAGCGTCTTGCCCATTCTGCAGCGGCTTTAGCAGCGATACGTGCAGTTACAACAGCCTCGCTCAGTGCTGCAC
>JAAZDR010000273.1 GCA_012512705.1 Bacillota bacterium | reverse complement strand
TCGCGCCACACCTCCAAATGGATAGAGTTCAATCTCCTACACACTAATCCCATAGCTGCGCGCTACCAGGGAATGGGCCAATTCATGTAAGAAAACAATTATAAAAAGAAAGACTACTTCCGGAAGCATCCCCAGGATGGCATAGATGAACAGAAAAAGAAAAAAAAAGAAATTTATACGCAAACGGCAACCGCAAAAACTTCCGATATACATTTAATGCCTCCCCGTTTGAGAGCTAGTTTCCTTTTAGCGGCTCAAAATATTTAGCCGGATCAACAGGCTTTCCCTCCACGCGCAGCTCAAAATGGAGGTGACCGGTATCTCCAGTTAAACCGATCTGCTGACCGATGTTCACAGCCTGCCCCACTTCAACAATGGGTTTGCCCAGCCGCGCATATACCGTCTCCAACCCTTGAGGGTGTTTTATAGTAATAATACTCGCTTTTGCAGATTGCGTATCTATCTGCTCAACGACCCCATCCATTACTGCCCTCACCGACTCCCCCGGAGCGGCGGCAATATCGACTCCGTAGTGCATCTCATTCAAATTGGTCGCCTCATTCTTGCGCAAACCAAAAGCACTGATTACCTCCCCCGCCAGAGGATAGGACAGCTTGTTTTCAACTGCTTGATCCTGCCCATCTTTTACCTGTTTATAATCGGTTGGGATTATCGAATCAAGGTGGTTTCCCTCCCAAAGCCGCTTAAAAGCGGGAACTGCTTCTTCATTAAGATAATGCAGATCCATCTGCCAGGTCGTTAAATAATAGAGATGGCCGGACAATTTGTCGGCAAAAGGAAGGTCAAAGTAAACATAAACGCTAATAAGAAAAATAATACCCATGGCTACTGTTGTTTTCAGGAGCAAGTTCTCATGCATCCAGCGAAGTTGGGCCACCGGAAAATATTCCTTATACTCTCTACTGGCTTTTTTATCCTCAAGTTCATCATAGAAATGTTCACCATATTTTTTTTGCAGTCTCTCCTCCAAGCGCTGCCGTATGCGGGCAGCGGGGACAGAGCGTTTGTATCTTCTCCCCAAAAAAATCCACCCCTGACAAATAAATCTTTAAACAAGGTTGTCCTAGCTAATGTATATTTCAGGCGGCAAAAAAATATGCCTAAAGATCGCGAGCAAGTTTTTTAACCCTGCCGCTATTTAGGCACATTTAATAAATCGTTCTTAAAGCACTATCGGTTAGATTATCTCTAATCTCTCTAAAACTGGATTTTATGGCGCCGCATCCCTACATTTAACACTAGACCGACAGCCATCAGGTTAAGGAGCATCGAACTGCCTCCATAGCTTATAAAAGGGAGCGGAAGCCCGGTAACCGGCATAATGCCAACTGTCATGCCGATATTGACCACAATCTGGAAGGTAAACATCACCGCTACTCCGCAGCAGATCAGGAAACCAAAACGATCTTTAGCAATAGAGGCAATCCTTAAGATACGGTAGATTAAAAGAGCAAAAAGGAGAAAGAGCAAAAGAGCACCAATTAATCCCAATTCTTCACCGAGAACGGAAAAAATAAAGTCCGTTTGTTGTTCCGGCAAAAACTGCCTCTGTGCCTGGCTCCCGGCGAAAAGTCCTTTACCGGCTATCCCCCCGGAACCGATAGCAATTTTTGACTGTAAGATCTGGTAGCCTACCCCAAGAGGGTCGATGTCAGGATTGATGAACACGAGCAGGCGAGCTTTCTGGTAATCCTCCAACAGGGGGAACAACAGCGGCAGCGAGGCCACCCCTACAGCAGCAATCGCAGCAAGATGGCGGATCTGTGCCCCGGCCATAAACAGCATTCCAAACATGATCACAAGAAACACCAATGATGTCCCCAAATCCGGCTGATAGATAATCAAACCCATCGGTAGAGCAACATGGATAAATGTCGGAAAGAGATCAGCAAAATGCTCAAAATCCTCCCGCTCAGCCAGCAACCGGCCGAGTGATATAATTATTACCAGCTTCGCGATTTCCGAGGGCTGCAGATCAAAAAAGCCCAAGGGAATCCAGCGCTGTGCCCCGTAACGTTCCACCCCGATGAAGGGGACAAGGAGCAGCAGCCCGATATTAAAAAAGTAGAGGTAGCGGCTCCAATTTGCCAGGTTAATATAGTCTATGAGGCAGATAAAAAACATTATTACTAAACCAAGACCAATCCAGAGTGCCTGCCTCTTGACAAAATAAAGAGGGGGAAACTCCAACGATAGTGTCGCGCTATTTAGAATAACCATCCCATAGGCACAAATCGCTACGGTCAGCAAAAAAAGAGAAAGGTCAAAATTTTTTAACAGCCGGCGGTCAAGCATAGGTTTCCTCCAACAAAAGCATATTCTTACTTAACTTATTTTTAATCAAAAACTTCCTAATCCCCAGTTTCCTGTTCAATATCGGCACCAGGAGACGTGGAAGTAGAGTTTTCAACACCAAAGTAGGCGGATAATATACCGTGTGCCGCAGGAACAGCGGCATCGGCACCGATCCCGCCATGTTCGATTAAGACAGCGAGAGCGATCTCTGGTTCTTCCAGGGGGGCAAAGCCGACAAATAAGCTATGAGGAGGGATATTCACACCACCAAGCGCGACTACCTGGGCTGAACCGGTCTTGCCGGCCACAGCAACAGGAAAATCGCGAAACGGATACCAGGCTGTTCCACCCGGCCTCATAACCTGCGCCATCCCTTCTTTAATCAGTGCCCAGGTCTGGGGAGAGATCTCTACTTCATTTAATATTTCCGGTTCAGCTTTAAAGACAAGACCACCTTTATAATCATACACTTCTTCTACAAGGTACGGTCGGTAATGTATACCTTCATTAGCAATCATTGCTACATAATTGGCAAGCTGCAGCGGTGTTATATTATGAAAACCCTGTCCAATTGCCGCATCCAAGGTTTCTGAAGGGTACCACGGGTCATCATGAAATTTCGCCTTTGTTTCACGGCTGGCCACATGTCCTGCCCGTTCACCCCGTATATCCTGCAGCCCGGTTGTAGAACCAAACCCGAAAAGCCTTCCGTATTCAGCGAGAGCATCGATTCCTAGACGCGCACCAAGCTCAGCAAAAAAAACATTACTTGAAACTTGAAATGCGCGCACAATATCAATATAACCAAACGCCCTGCTGCCGTAATTTCTCACCGTCTTGTTAAAACGGGTGAGAGAACCTCGATCAAGGATCCTCTCTCCCGGCCGCAGTTTCCCTTCTTCCAGGGCAGCAATCCCGGTAAGCATCTTAAAAGTCGAACCTACAGGATAATATTCAGCGATCGCGTTATTAATTAGCGGTCTTGCCGGATCCTGGCTCAGCTCTGTAAAATCGCGGCTAAAAGTATTAGGGTTATAGGCAGGATAGCTGGCCATAGCACGGATAGCGCCGCTGCGGGGGTCGAGAGCAACAGCGACAGCTTTCTTCGCATATTCATTGCCCTCTTCCTGAAGACCAGCAACAATATCAGCAAGAACTCGCTCGGTTTCCCGCTGCAGTTCAAAATCAACAGTGAGGCAAAGATCGCTGCCTGGCACAGGATCGAGCTTCTCATAATAACCGATCGCCTGGCCAATAGAGTTAATCTCTACACGCTGTTCTCCGTTTGCTCCCCGCAGGTAAGGCTCCCAAACCATCTCCAGCCCCGCTAGACCGATAACATCGCCAGGACGGTATTCATAACCCTTTTCTGCCCATTCCTTAAGAATCTCGCTACTCAGCTCATCTGTTTCTCCCATTCGCCCCAAAACATGAGCAGCTAAGTGATCGTTAACATAATAACGTATAGGCTGTGCCTCGATCAGCACACCGACCAAATCTGTACGTCGTTCAGAGATCTTGGCGATGATATCAAAAGAAACATCATTTTTTAAGCGAACCGGCAGGTAACGTCGATAGCGCTGCTCGTAAATTTTGTCCCAAATCTCCTCTTCAGTAATTTCCAGAAGTTTGCTAAGGTAGGCGATCGTTTCTGCATCATACCCGTTGCCGAGATCGAGGAGCGAGACGCTAAAGCCAGGACGATTCGTAACCAGTTCAACACCATCTCGATCATAGATACTCCCCCGAGGAGCGGTTATCGGAAGTTTGCGGAATATGTTCTCTTCCGCACGGCGCAGATACTCCTCATATTGGATAACCTGCATATAAGCGAGGCGGGAAGAAAGGACTACGAAGACGGTAATAATAAATAGGAGCATGAACCGCAGCCTTTTTAATGTTTGCTTATCCACTTTCTTCCCCTCCTTGGTTTCCTCTCTTAAATAGTGAAATAAAGCAGCTTATAGACTAGCTGCTGATGTGATGGCTTCCCGATGCTATCTTTTTCTGTTCTGCACGGTAAAAAAGGGGGTAAAGCAGCAAGGCAAAAACAAGGTGGATAAATGCTTTGGGGATGAAGAGCAGGCGTACGATCCATCTCAGGGAAAAGCCGACACCAATAAAGCGCTCTACCAAAAAATAAAGTGCCCCTTCGTGAAAAAAGGTAAACATAAAAGTCAAAAAAACCGGGGCAATGATCTGCTCCCGATAGATCGCCTTTCCCATCAGGCCCGCCAGATAGCCTATCAGCATTTTTGTAAGAGCAAAATAGCCAATGGCCGGACTAAAAAGGATATCCTGAATCAACCCCACAGCAAAACCCAGCAAGGCGCCTTTTTTTTCATCCCAGAGAAAGGCGATGCAAACCGTGGAGATAAGGAGAAAATCAGGGATCACTGCTGACGGCAAAAGAGGGAACAAGAAGGAACCCTCAATAAACAGGGAAAAAACAAATAATACTAAAAGTATAATAATCACGATTCACCGCCATCCTCTAGCTGATCATCTTTTTCCTCTTCGTCTTCCCCTGTAGAAGCTAAATCTTCCCCAGGTGGGATCTCTTTCTCTACACTGCGAATAAGAAAAACCTCCTCTAGGCGATTGAAATTCGCCGCCGTTTTGAGTTTAGCATACTGCAAAAGACCATACTCATCCTCTCCCACCTCTATTACATAACCGATGACCAGACCTTTAGGGTAGACCCCTCCCAAACCAGAGGAGATGATCGTGTCTCCAGGAAGAATGTTGCCCTCAGGAGGAATGTTGCGCATCTGAAGGTAGCCAGGTTCCTCAGGATAGCCTTCCACAATGCCAACCACACCAGGTTCGCGAGATCTTTGAACAAGAGCACTAACAGCGATTCGCGGGTCCGTTAGCAGCATAACCTGTGATGAATTACGTGATACCGTGGATACTTTCCCCAGCAGCCCGCTGCTGGTAACAACCGGCATATCTTTTTCTACCCCATCGTTATATCCCTTGTTTACAGTGATCACTTCAAACCAATTGCTGGGATCGCGAGCGATTACCTCTGCCGGTAATAGATCAAAGGATGTTTTTGATTTAAACCCCAGCAGCTGGCGCAGACGGTAGTTCTCTTTCTGCAGCTCTAAAAGCTGGCTGGAGTGCTTTTGCCTTTCTGCAAGCTCTTCCTTTAAGCGGTTATTCTCTTCTAGAATCTCCTCGTAATTGGTAACTGTGTAAAAAAAAGTACTTACTGTCTTACCCATTCGCATAAAAATATCCTGCAGAGGGGAAAAAACAACAAGCACAGCATCCTCTAAAGGGGTAATCTTGTAGCGGTCATCTTCGGTTATACTGATACTAACAAGCAGAACGATCGCCACAATCGCCAATATAATAAGTGTCTTGCGGCCATTTGCAGACAAAAGCTCCACACCCTAAAACATTTTTTGGGGAACAACAGCTACGCGCCGTAATAGCTCCAATTCGGAAAGGGTCTTGCCTACACCCAAAACTACACAGTCTAGGGGATCTTCTGCCAGATAAACAGGCATACCTGTCTCCTGTGACACTAATTTGTCCAAACCGTTCAACAAAGCGCCGCCCCCGCTCATTACTATCCCTTTATTCATAATATCAGCGGCTAATTCAGGTGGCGTTTTTTCCAGAGTCACTTTAATTGCATCCATAATTGAAGCCACGGGATCAGCAAGCGCTTCGCGAATCTCCTTAGAATTGATCGTCAGCGTTTTCGGCAGGCCTCTAACAAGATCTCGACCACGAATCTCCATTTCCCGTTCTTCATCGGTCTCAAAGGCAGTGCCGATCTCAATTTTGATATCCTCTGCCGTACGATCACCAACCAACAAGTTGTAGACCTTCTTAATAT
>JAAZDR010000325.1 GCA_012512705.1 Bacillota bacterium | reverse complement strand
GCTTTAGATATTGGTGCAGAGCAAACTGAGAAATTTACCGCTCGACAGCTAAGTAAATCGGTTACAATAGGTAGTACAGATTATAATTATGGACTGTTTAACGAAGATGGTGACGTTATCGCGATAAGTGAGGACGGTACTAGTTATCGGATTCTTGATGCGGCGGTATCGGAAAGCACCTTAAATGAAAATACTAATTTAAACGACGCAATTGACTTTGCCGATCCAGTAATAAGCGGATCAGTAACAGCGGTTGCAGGGACAGATGGCGGTTCTGGTTACACAGTAGACTTGACAGCCACCGCGACCGTAAGCGAAGATGTGCAGCTGGATGTGGGCGAGTATACAGTTGTAGATGATACTCATGACGATATAGATTCAGGTTTTGGTCTAGTAGACGCCGAAGGAAATGTTGTTGCTGTGTCAGATGATGGTGCTACATGGACAGATATAAATACTGGGGATACAGTGCTTACATTAAGTACACAGCTTGCAGCCGATAACGAAATCAACGTTGTTGAAAAAGGGATCGACGTCAGCACCGCTGAAGCAGCAGATACCGCAATTACCACCATCCAGTCTGCCTTGGATACCGTCTCCTCCGAGCGCTCCAAGCTTGGTGCCCTGCAGAACCGGCTCGACCACACGATCGCCAACCTTTCTGTGGCAGCAGAGAACCTGAGCGCAGCCGAGTCGCGGATCCGTGACGTGGATATGGCTTCAGAGATGATGGAATTTACCAAGAACCAGATCTTAAGCCAGGCTGGCACCGCGATGCTCGCCCAGGCGAATTTGAAGCCGCAGACGATCCTGCAGCTACTGGCCTAAGCGGCTGAGAACTTTTCCGGGCCGGCCCAACAGCCGGCCCGTTCTAAAATAGGAGAGGTGAAAAGTGATGCGTGTAGATGGTGTGGATCCGTTAGTAATGAACAAAATCCAAGATCGAGCACAGCAGAAGCAGGTGGAAGAGACGCGGCAGCCGGCAACCGATACCCGCGTGCGGCAAAGGGAGCAGGCGCTTGGCCGCGAGCACTACAATGAGGAGACAAAAAGCCACCAGGAGAGACTTGAGGAAGAGGTGGCACGCCTGAACGAGACAGCAGAGCTCTTTAATATCGGTCTCCGTTTCAGCATCCACAAAGAATCGGAACGGATAATGGTCCAGGTTTACGACCGCGTTGAAGACAAGGTGATCAAAGAGATTCCCCCGGAGCGGGTTTTAAACCTCGTGGCCCAGATCCAGAATATGATCGGTATCTTACTTGATGAACACCGCTGATTGCTGTTTTACAGCAAGTAATAATAAACACTGTTGAAGGGAGCGAAAAAAATGGCGATTATGTCAGTAAGCGGATTGGTCTCCGGACTCGATACCCGGGAGCTGATTACTGAACTGATGAAACTGGAGCGCCGGCCGCTGCAGCGCCTGGAAACACAGCAGCAGCTTTTGCAGGCAAAAAAAGAAGCTTGGCAGGAGATAAATACAGCTCTCTATGCTTTGCGTAATACGACCGCTTCCCTGCGGGAGCGCTCCCTTTATATACAGAACAGCGTCAGCTCCACTGATGAAGAGGCTGTAACTGCTACAGCGACTGCAGCGGCAGAGGAGAGAGAATACCGCATCGAAGTCAGCTTTATGGCACAGTCTCATGTAATTGCTAGTGACAGCGCAAAAATGATCACTGCCGATGCAGATGCCGATCAAAACACAGCCCTGAATTTAACCGGCACGCTGATGATCAGCGTCAGCCCAGGGGAAGTGCTGGAGATTGCTGTCGCTGAAGAGGATTCTTTGAAGAGTATTGCCGAAAAGATCAACAGTGCGGAAGAGAGTGCTGTTTCAGCAGCGCTGATCGACAACCGTCTTGTGCTCGAGGCGAAGGAGAGCGGCTTAGAGAACGTGATCTCTATCAGCTCTACGGGCAGCGGGGAAGAGAACGAGCTCGCTCAAGCGCTGGGTTTTTTAGCTGAAGACGGGGAGCTCAAAAATGAGCTCCAGGAAGCAAGGAACGCTTGCTTTTCCGTAAACGGCCTGGAGGTGGAGCGGGCCTCAAATACCGTCAGCGACCTTGTGGAGGGGCTGACTTTCACGCTCAAAAAAGAAGGAGCTTCGGCAACAGTTAGCGTGAAAGGGGATCATGAGCGTATTATCGAAAAGATCAAGACCTTTATCAAGCAGTACAACGCTGCTAATGAACTGATCCGGGCGAAAACAGAGATGAACCTTGAAGAGAGGTCGCGGGGAATCCTCTACGGGGAAGGCAGCGCTGTTCGCATCCGCAGCACCATGCGCAGCATGGTTACCGGCAGGGTTTCCGGAATCGAGGGCAGCCTGAACAGCTTGGCAGCGATCGGGATCACTACTGTGAAGTGGGGTGAACTGGAGACAGAAGGGAATCTCACCCTCGATGAAGATAAGCTGCGTGAACTTCTTGCTGAAAATCCGCAGGCAGTGGCTGAACTTTTCCGTGGCGAAGATGGCGTGGCACGTCGGCTGGAAAGCTATCTCTGGGAGCTCACGCGGGCCAGCGACGGGCTGATCGCCGTGCAGCGCAGCAGTGCCGAGCGTCAGATCAGGAGCCTCAATACTCAAAAGGAAAGCTGGGAGCGGCGCCTTAAACAGCGTGAGGCCCAGCTCGAACGGCAGTTTTGGCCATGGAAAAGGCGCTGGGTCAGATGATGAGCCAGGGGAACTGGTTGGAAAAACAGATTAATTACCTGTCTTCGCTACGGGATTAAGAGGGTAACCCAAAATTAAAGCCAGAGATGGAGGGGAGGAGAGGATATAAGTGCTAAACGCACATCAAAAATACCGTCAAAACCAAGTAGAGACAGCGGATCCGGCAAAGCTGCTGTTAATGCTTTTTGATGGCGGCAGACGTTTTCTTCGTCAGGCTGAAGCAGCGCTGGAAAAAAAAGATCTGGAGCAGGTAAATCATTACTTGGGACGCGCTCAGGGTGTGATCGCTGAGCTGATGGCCTCGCTCGATCTCGAACAGGGGGAGGTGGCCGCTAACCTTTTCCGGTTGTATGAGTATATGCACTACCGTCTGGTAGAGGCGAATCTCAAGAAAACAAAGAAGCCGCTGCAGGAGGTGGATGCGATGCTCGTCACCCTTCGCGATACATGGAAGCAGGTAAGCACTGTT
>JAAZDR010000323.1 GCA_012512705.1 Bacillota bacterium | reverse complement strand
TTTAGGCTATTTGCTAGTTTTTAATGACAAAACGGTGGTTTTCACCATTTTTGCGGGGTAAAATAATTTTACCGCGCTTTTTTGTTATTGGTATAACGTGCTTTGCGGACATCGAAAATGCCTCTTCCTTTTATATTTGAGGCTACCAAATTTCCGGCAGAGGGAAGAAAATCCTCTGTATTGCCCCGATAAATGTTGTAACCTACTGGTAACTCTCCATCTTTATTTGGTGCTGGAGTTTCCCATACCACTTGCAAGAAACCGGTCGGATGAACAGAAACTTTACAATTTACAGGTTCATTTGGAGATACTCCTTCTACGAACTCTCCATAATAGTTAATTTCGTAGATAGCATGGTTATTTCCAGTTCCATCGGCACCGGCTTTTGTGATAAGCTCTCAATGCTCTGTAATCGTATCTCTAAGTATGTCTTACTCACAGCACGAAAAACTGTAGAAAGGTGCCGCCAAAACCTTCTGAGTTATATAGACGTATTATCCAATTAACCGGTATTTTAAAGAAAAAGGTCTGGCTCTAATCTCAAGTTAGAGCCAGACCTTAATATTATCTACAACCTTTGCTAAAATGATAGCTTTCCCAAACACATAAAACTATTATTGAACCCTTGCTCTCTATATAATCACTGTCAAAGCTATATTTCACCTTACATTTAACTCATTCCCCTAATTAAACTAATAATTCATAGTATCGTCTTTGAGAGGAATATCAGCGTTTGCATACAATCACTTGATCTGCTCAAACTATTTTAATCTAAGGTATGAAAAAGTACTAGGTCTTTGAAAGCTACCATAAGATGGTCCCCACGTTACCCAATAGTCTTTATAATCATTTCCTGCAAAGTTAAAACCAATTTCCATGCCAGGTTTAGGTTCAACGCGTATCTCTTCCCAAGGAATGGCGATTTCAGTAGACCAATAGTTGTCGCCAATTTTACTTGCACTATCAAAGAAAAATATTTTATCTAATCTACCAATATCCCATTGCCCACCGCAAGAAATCCCCATTTGAAAATATTCTCCCTTTGTATTCTCAATGTGAACCTCCAATGAATCATCTTTCCAAACATTGTTTCCGTATCTAAGGGAATCAGTATCATCTACATAGCAAATCATGCCAATATATAATGCATCAGCGTCATATCCCATATAAACAATTCTTTGGTTTTGAATAAGCTCTGTTCCATATTGGTTTTTCCAACCTGTTAAAACACCCTTAAATGATCGCGCTACTTCTAGCCATGCTTTATCATTAAGTTCGCCATCAATTATCGGTTTCTCGTTAAGCCGAATTATTTCGATCTCAGGAACAGTGCCCCTTGGAGCCACCGCCATGATAGGGAATGAAGACTGTATGAGCAACAACCCAAGTAATAGTATGTAGTAGCCTAACAATCTTTTCATCATAACAATCAATCCTCCCGTAATTTTAAGTAGGATTTATTTAACTATTTCAAAGATAAGATTAGGTGTAAAAGAAACAGCAGGTATATCCTCTATATTGAATCCTATCAACACGTTCTCAAGAACAGCATATTTATTTCCAGGTTCCGCGAATCTTAGGCTCCAAACTTCCCCTTCACTGGGCTGTTCTAGGTTAACTCTAAAAGTATGGGGCTCTATTCCTGAGATGTTATCCTTTTCTTCCACAACTTGTCCTTTGCTGTTAATTAAAGCTGCTTTTACTTGTTCTCTTATCCCTTTTCCTTCAACAATAATTTCGGTACTTGTTAAGCCTTCTGGAAGCCAAAAATATAAATACCCCGTCGGGGAAACTAAGTTGCTTGGACCAATACTAGTTTCAAGTCCTAATGGTTTATTACACATAACCTTAATAGCATTTCTATTAGCATCACTGCTAATAGAATAAATACCCGTTTGAGCTGCCAAAAATTTAATTTGTTCTTCTTGTTCTGCTGCTAGCTCTCCTTCATAAATCAACTCGTTTTTCGGCGACATTACTTTAAGCTGCATACTGTCGTTATTACTTCCGATTTTTTCACAAGCTACATCAATAGTAACTGTTTCACCTTCTTTCGCATAAATCAGATAGTTAGCCCTACCTCTAATTATCATACATTCGTTAACAACAGGCGTATCAGAAATTAATTTGGGCATAAAACTTGTTTTGCGCTCTAATGATTTTGTAGTAAATGTTAAATTAAAATCATCTAATTGCATAGTTCTAAGTTCCATTTGTGCAGGATAGGAGGATTGAACTTCAATATTACCATTAATATTATAAAGACCAAGATTAGTAGCTCTATCATTTAACAATAAAAATGGAGCTGCACTATCATGCTTTACAATACAATCAATAAAGTCAACACCGCCTTGGCGCTTTGCGTAAGGTGTATTAGCTAGATCAAAATAGATTGGAGCCTCAGATCTCAAAGCAGCATTTTTCACTTCACAATTCTCAAACACCACTTTGGCGGATGATTCTGATTTACCTAAAATCATAATCCCTGCATTTTCCGTATGTTCTATAGTACAATTAACAAACTCAATTAGTCCTTTGGGACCATCAGAAAAAATCGCAGCTACTCTAATCCCTCTTTGATTTCCTTTAATTAGACAATCCTCGACCCTGATGGAAATATCTTCCGAAGTTGCATTTAAATTTTTAGAATATATATCAATTCCACTACCGGCATTGTTTTCAAAAACACAATTACGTATTATGATATTTACTAAACATTCTTTAGCATGATTTGGTTCAAAATCAATTCCCGCCATAGGCGGTGTTCCTGAAGTGTTTTTAAATACACTATCTTCAATAAGCAAATTCCAGGCACTAATAACAGAGATCCCTTGCCTATGGTTATTATCACAAACCACATCACGAATGATGATATCCTTATTATAAGGGGTTGCTCCTGAAACTGTGCCTAAATAAATCCCATCACCACCACTATCAGCTAAAGTAAGCCCTAGCACTTGGACATTAGTGCAGCTGCGGATACTTAAGGTATGCCTCCATTCTGCCCTTTCATAATCGGGACCTTGGTAGTCCTTCTTGTGCATCTTAAATGTAGCCCCATAACCGCGCAGAATAATATTCTTTCTGTTACTAGCCAAAAATAACACATCATTACGCCCTTTAAATGCCCCTTTTTTAGCAAGTATCTCTACACCTGGCTCAAAAAAGATTTCTTGATTGCTAACTAAATTAATGGTTTTAGCAACAATCCATGGCTTGCCCATGTTAGGAACTATGACCTTTTTGGCGCCTGTATTGATAGCTGCCTGTAAAGCTGCAGTTGAATCCGCCTCGTTAAAGCCAAAATCTTTTGCATTAACTTCATTCGGTACATTCGCTAAAGCAACTGTACCTGTAATAGAAACAAGAGCGATTAGCAGAACCGTTAATATGAAAAACCTTTTATCTAACTTCATTAAAAGCACCTCCATTTCTCTATTGAGCTACAAATCACAATTTCTATTCCCCAAACTACTTTTGTTCCCAAATTAGTTTAAGCTCACCCCCTTATAAGTTGTTTCTGGCTTAAAACCTGATAACATTTCTAATTTGAATAATATTATCAGGATAATCCATAAAACCAAAACGTCGATCGTATGGATCCAAACTATACTTCGCTCTCTTTTCATCAAAATTAGGATTAGTTAAGCGGATAACCAAATCAAGACCTGAAGAGGGATGTTTATAATTTAATCCCATACTTTTATAAAAATCAAAGCCATCAAAATGCTCAATACCGCTGACACCTATAAAAAAATTGTATTTTTTTGGATCAGAGGTGAAATTCAAATTTACTCTATAACCTTGCTCTGATATTACTTCTGAATAATTTCCAAGGTAATCTGTTAGCTGAAGGCTGTCATCTACCCATAAGAACAAATTACAATTAGAAACCAGCTTCGATCCCACTTTATATTCTCTAGAAAGCAGTTCAATATAAAATGCAGTGCTTTCAATACTTGGTTGTTGAAATGGATTATCTAATTCAATCCTTTGATGACTTGCAATAATCTTACCTGTTAGAGTGGGAAAACTTAAATTCCACGTAATTTCGTTACGATCCACTGTTGCCTCACGATAGGTTTTATTCCTATAATAGTCCCGATCCAAATAATACTCTTTTGAAAAATTAATACTTCCTCTTTTTCCCCTAGAATCTAAGCTAATAGTTAAGCCTTTACGATTAGCAAAACGATCGACAGGATTCCAATTATAAGGACGTTTTTGCAAGTTATCATATTTTGGAGTATGATCACAGAAACTAGGCCTATAGCCAGGTTGAAAGTCTCGCCAGATGAATTGAATTTTATCTTTGTTTGTTATATTTCTCGAAATTGTAGCTTGGAAAATCTCGTAGTCTTCGCCATCTTTATATTGTTTTGCAGTTAAAAAAGCAAAACTTCCCGCTGGTAATGTTTTATTCAATTCAAGGCTTGTTACCGTCTCGTCAATAGATTGTAAGGTCGCATTTTTTGTAACTTGTTGTGCGGCAATATAATTGATCCGAAACTGGTTTTTATTCCAACTAGTTTTAAACCCATACAAAGGCTTCTCTATACTATCCATCCAAACTAAAAAACTATCAATATCGAATTCCCCTAGTTTAAACTTTTGTAGGGTAACACCACGTCCACTACGGTTATAAGTCGAACCCCGCCGCAGATAAACAGTATAAGGAGAATAGGGAATATCAACATCACCAATCGTCATAGTACTTGCTCCAAGTCCATTTCCTAAAGGAGAAGTGTTTCTAAGATAAAAAGTACCTATTCTCCAATTAGAATCTTGCCTGTGATTTGGGAAATACCATGTCAACTGTCCCTCACGAGCATACAGGTTATTAATTGTAGCACAAAATTCAAAATTTCCATCCTGTTTACGCATACTGCTGCTAAGGTTAATAAAATAACCATTCTCGAAATTATTTTCAGGGGTATATCTAATTTGCGTACCTAAGCTACCTGCAAAAGGAGCTATGACTTCTGCAAAGACAGTATTAATGGCAGCGGCTAGCAAAAGAAAAAAGGAGAAAATAGCTAAACTCTTTTTATCCAACATCTGCATCTTCACTCCCTAGAAAGGTAAGCTATAAACTCAGTTTAAGAGTTATAATATGCTCACTGCTTAGCCCACCCCACGAATAAACATAATCCGATGACAACTTTCCATTAGAGAGTCCACAACCCAAACTCCAGATACCATCACCGAATCCAGCTCTTGCCTTTACTCCCTTATATAATGTGGATTCCAGCCCCAAATAAGTTTTTTGAGCTGTATCTAGATCTAAATTAAAACTTAACGCTTCAGCATGCGTGATCGGTTAAGCATATGCTCATAATAAATTTTGTCAATATCCTTTAGCAAAATCTACTATCCATGGATCTAATAACGATTTTCGATTCACGTTGGGATCTATTGATTCTGCGATA
>JAAZDR010000272.1 GCA_012512705.1 Bacillota bacterium | reverse complement strand
TCTGCTGAAATGAAAATCGATAACGATGAGGCAGCAGTGAAGCAAGTATTTTTGATCCATCTAGAGGCGGTAGAGGAATAAGGTTAAAAACAGCAAGGTAGACATTGATAATAATCAGGTTTATAAAAAATCTAGTAAACGCCGCCTGCAACTGATAGGGAACCGCTGGCGTCAAAACCGAAAATAAAAACATACTAAAAAAACCGGCAATAAAATTGGTAAGAGGACCGGCCAAAGAAACCCAGAGTATCCCCTGGCGACGATCATGAAAATTGAAAGGGTTAATCGGAACCGGCTTTGCCCAACCAAAGCGGGCGATAATCAGCATTAACAGCCCGATCGGGTCAATATGGTCCAAAGGGTTAAGAGAAAGACGCCCTTGAAGTTTAGCCGTAGGATCACCAAAAGCATAAGCAACACGGGCGTGGGCATATTCATGTACTGTCAGGGCAATAAGGATCGCTGGTAGAGAATAGAGTAAATCAGATAGCATAATCCAGCCCCTTTCTCAACTAAAATATTTCCGAACATATTCTTCTTCCTCTTTGCGGGTTAAGATCTCCCCATTAAGTCGGGCTTTTTTTACGGCTTCCAAAATTTCAGTATAAATTGGCCCGGGAGGGAAACCCAATGCTTCAAGGTCTTTCCCATTTAAAAAAGGACGTATATTAACCAGCCTATCATGATAATATTGCAAGCGCGAACACACCTTTTCCGATCCAACTACCTCCAGAAAAGAACGGTGTTCCAATGACAAGGGCTCTAGCAGGGCAAAAAGCTCACTATCACTAAGCTTATCCCCGGACAGTTTCTCTAATAAAGAAGGTGTTCTTTCCATAATTTCAATAATTTTTTTACTCATTTTTTTCGGCAGACGCAGGTTCCGACAAGCGGAACGTATATCAAACTCTCCTGGGCGGAAGTAAAAGCTGCAAAGATAAAGAACCAATGGTTCGATAGGCCTTTCCCCTGCATTTTTCTTCTTTAACAATAACCTATATGCTTTTTCCACTAAATACCAGTTATGGGAGCTTAGCCTTAGCGCGGGAAAAAGGTATGGGAACAAACCGATATCCTGTAATCTGCGCAATATTGCCGGCGGATATTCTTCTGTTAAAAGACTGGCGAGCTCTGCCTTCAGTTTGCCTCTGCTGACTCGCTCAACAACCTTTTCCTGCACAGCACGTTGCAAAAAAGTATATGTTTCCTTTTCAATTTGAAAACCAAACCTTTGCTCAAAGCGTATCGCCCTGAAAATGCGCAAAGGATCGTCAATGAAACTTAGATTGTAAAGAACACGAATCAACCCTTGCTGTAAATCGCTGTAGCCGCCAAAAAAATCATACAAGAAGCCAAAATTTTTAAGATTTATGCTGCAGGCCATAGTATTAATTGTGAAATCACGCCGGTGGAGATCATTTTTTAGGTCAGATTTTTCTACCTCAGGGGAGTCACCTGGTGCCGCATAAAACTCACGCCTAGGCGTTACCAGGTCAAGATCTTTACCGCTAGGAAGCAAAATTCTTGCTGTCCCAAATTGTGCAAAAGTTTGCAACTTCCCTTTTAGATAAGTGTTTATTATTTCTGCAAAGGAGATGGCATCCGGTTGAACGGCGAAATCTAAATCTCTACTCTCTTTCCCCAACAATAGATCTCGAACAGTGCCCCCAACGAGATAAACAGTATAATTTCTTTTCGCAGCTATCTGGCTCAAAAGTAAAATTAAGGCCTGTGTTTTACGGGATAAAACGGTATTAATTAAAGGAGTAAGATCTTTTAACTTATCAATAGCCATTTTTCTCCTTTTCGGTAAATTTAGACGCAGAAGCATCAGTTATCTCTTAAAGTTACTGCTTAATTATACCATAAAGTATCTAAAGAAAAAACAGCACAAGGTTTATCCCACCTCGTGCCGTGCTTTATTTTTTTTGATGACAATAAATCTAAGAATGCCTCCAGACGCGTAATAAAACCGCCTAACCCCGAATGCTCGTCCAAAGAAAAGGAAACAATCGGAAAATCATAGCATTTACTAATACGCGGCAATATACTTTGGGCAACGATCTCTGGTGTACATGTAAAGGGCAGTATATGAATAGCCCCGTCAAAGCCGCGCTCGGCATAAAGTACCGACTCGCCGATGGATTCCCAACCATGCCCCCCGATAAAATGATTTAAAAATGGCCGCGCTGCTTTCTTAAAGCGATTGCGTGCTCTAATCCTACGAGGGTCTGACAAAATATGATCCCGGATCCAATCGGAAAGATAGATACTCCGCTCTACTTCCACACCTCTTTCACCGAGAACCTGCTCAATATTTAAATTGACAAATGGTTCTAAAAGCATAAAAATTTCACCAACAAGGGCAATCCGCAGACATTGTTTATGTTTATTATAAACCACCTTTTTAAGCGCTTGTTGAGCATCTTGATCTACTTTTTTAAGCAATTTTAAATTTTGGGCTTGGTCAACTTTAGTTAGATACTCATTATAGATATTAGTAATTTTTTCTGCGCTCCCGCGGGGTCTGGCCCAAAGCAACAAGCGGTGCAACCTATCTATAACTTTTATTTTATGCCACGCCAGCAATAAAGCAGCAGTAATCTCCCGCCAATGGCAGTTGTTACCAAACAGCCTCAACCTTCCCAACCACTCTATAAGATTACCCTGAGGGGGCTCAATAACAATCATTTCAAAGTTATAGCCTAGATCAAGTAAAATTTCTTTTTCCACCTGAGCATAATAACCAAAACGGCACGGCCCACATCCACCGCCCATTACAATTGTATCGGCACCCTGTTCAAGGCTTTCAATAAAATTGCCAACGTTAATTTTAAATGGTAGACAAGCGAACTCAGGGGAATGTCGCGCCCCTAAAGTTATTGCCCGTTTAGTCACTGGCGGGGGGGGAACTACTTCAAAACCGAGATCATTAAAGAGACCTTTTAAAGGTATCCATAAACTTCCCATATGAGGAAAAGTAATTTTCAACGGGCCTTCCTCCTCCATCTAACCATATCAATAAAAGCTTCCAAACGAGTGACCAATCCAGCCTCCCCTGAATGTTCGTCGAGGACAAGAGTCAGTAGGGGAACAGTGTTGCGCATACGTTTGAGTCGGCGTTCGATAAGTTCCATTATCAAGGAATCAGGGCCGCAGCCAAAGGAAGCTACACTAATAATCCCGTCAATAACCTTGTGTTGTGAGAGGTAGTTTGCGGCACCGACTGCTTGCCAGCCAAAGGTCCAAAAAATATCTTTCTGTAAATATCGCACGCCTTCATTTAATTTTTGTTCATCAAGCATTTCCGGTGTAATGATGCGTACACCCATTTTCCCCAAACGTTCGAAGAGAGCAACGCTGAGCAGAGAATCATTCAAGTTATAAGGATGGCCGACAACGCCAAAAGTAAGATCCCAAGTAAAGGAATTACTTCTTACACCGTTTAAAAGAGAGGCAGGTGTCATACCTGAAAGTAGTTGCTGGCGATAAGCACTAAGGTTTTCTTGTGCAGCCACTAAAGCGCGACGTCGGCGCCAAGGGTTGAGAGTAAAGCGAGAGGCGATTTTTTTTAACGGCGCAAAAAAATCCTTACCCTTCCTACTCAAGTCTATCTCAGGTTGTAATATATACGGCAGCTCACCGCAAAGTTGGCTTGTCATCTCTGGCAAACCCAAAAATTTAGGGCACAAAAAGCGAGCCTCTTCCACGCTCACAATGCGAGGGACAAAAATAAAATCCACCTTTTGACGTACAAGCTCTCTCACGTGCCCAAAAAAAACTTTTACCGGCAGACAGGTCTCGTCAACGGCAACCTTAATCCCCTCATTGATAATCGCCTTGGTTGTTGGTGGGGAGACAACAACTTCTACACCTAAGGTCTGGAAAAAAGCTTTCCATCCCGGAAAATATTGATAGTAAAGCAAAGCTCTAGGAATTCCAACTTTCAATAGAGTGAACCTCCAGTCAGAACCGTTACTTATTTTTCTCCCGGCGGGCTCCGATCCGGATCCATAGGCTGTAAAACTGCGGGACGATATCCCTTTATCGGCACCGGGCGGCGGAAAAGAATTGCCATCAATGCATTAAAATTTAACGGAATAAATGGCCACAGATAAGGAACGCCAAAAGAGCGTGTGAAAATTAATAAGACAAATATCGCTGCTATCCCGAGTATGAACCCGGGAAGCCGGAAAAATCCGGTTGTAAGCAGCAAAAAGAGCATTATTAGACGATTGGTTTGACTGAGTTCCCAGCTGGGAGTGGAAAAAATGCCGATCGCAACAAGGGCAGTGTAAAGCAAAACTTCGTTGCTGAAAAGCCCAACTTTAACAGCGATATCACCAATTAAAAGAGCGCCGACTAAACCGAGAGCTGTGGCTAAAGGCGAAGGGGTATGCACGCTGGCCAAACGCAAAAGGTCCAAGCCCAAATGAGCGATAATGAATTGGATAAATAAAGGAATGGCCATCTCTTCCTGAGGACCAATAAAACTGAGCGAAGGCGGTAAAATTTCTGGTTGTATGCTGACTAAAAGCCATAGCGGGGCCAGCAAAAATGAAATTAGCACACCTATGAGCCTAACCCAGCGAATATAGATGCCCGTAAGGGGACTTTGCCGGTATTCCTCTGCGTGTTGTAAATGGTGAAAATAGGTAACAGGAGCTATCATTACCGAAGGGGAAGTATCGACAATAATTGCTACATGACCTTCTAAAAGATGGGCAGCACAAACATCAGGACGTTCTGTATAACGCACCTTTGGAAAAGGGTTCCAAAATGTTTTCGTTATGAATTCTTCTACAGACTTTTCAGCCATCGATAAACCGTCCACATCGATCGCTTTAATCTCTTTCCGGATACGCTCTAATATTTCCGGATTGACAATGTCGTTAATATAAACCAGAGAAATATCCGTAATCGAACGTTTGCCGACCCTTAACGGTTCGACTCTAAAACCAGGATCACGCAACCGGCGACGAATGAGGGCAATATTAAAAATCATTGTCTCTACAAAACCATCACGTGAACCACGGGTAATCTTCTCGATATCGGGTTCATCAGGTCCGCGCGCCGGATATTCACGTGTGTCAATAACTATTGCTTCCTGTTCTCCATCAATAAAAAGAACCATTGGACCAGAAAGAATCTGAGTGATTGTCTCTTCAAGGCTATCAACAGTATCGATCTCAATATACGGTAGGCGCTCTTGCATAATTTTGGTCAAAGGGTTAGGGATGATCTCTTCTCTTTTACTAGCTAAAAGTGTTTGGAATATTAGCGTAGCTGTTTGCCCATCAGCAAACCCGTCTACGAATATAGCAGCGATTTCTTTACCACCAACTTTAAATTGACGTAAAATGATATCAAAGTTGGTATCCAAGCCAAGTTTTTCTCGTATATACTCTAGATTATCTTCCAATTTTTTGCTAAATTTTTTTGTTCCCGCAGTTGCCAAGGTATTCAACTCCTAAGATGGCTTTATCGTGTAATTGCCCTCCTTAAAAGGAGGGCAATTATCATTTATTTAGAATTACCGTTGCTCATGCACCCCAAAGGCTAATTTTATGTTAACCTTGTATTCCACAATCTGATTATAGTTTACATTTGCCGTCATATTTGTTACTTCGATACCTGTAATATTATCTATTGTTTTTGAAGCTTCATTAAGCGCATTTTGAACGGCATCTTGCCATCCTTTATCAGATTCACCAACAAGTTCAATCACTTTTGCTACGGCCATGTAATCCCTCCTTTCTTCTAAATTACTGTTTTATTTTAACCTTGTATAATGGATATATGCGGGTTTACTAAAGAGCCTTTTCAAAAAAATCTACACTTTGCCATACTGGTCGGGAACGCTTAGGGGCGTCCTCTGCCTGTGGCATCCGATAAAGGATATAGACAGCGAATATTAAAAGCAAAACCACAAGCACAAATACTGTAGCAATAAATCGCAGGCCATATCCTTTTAGCATATAGCATACCACCTTTTAGGCAAGTCTATTAATAGTTTTCACCCATTATTATTTGATATTTAAATTTTTTTATGAAAAAAACCCTTTTTAAGGGTTAGCCATTTTTCAGCTTTTGTAGTATTTTTCTTTCTAATCTTGATACATGGGTCTGGGATATTCCCAAACACAAAGCCACTTCTTGCTGTGTTTTCTCTTGAAAATAGCGCATAGTGATTAGCTGTCGTTCCCTACCGCAAAGCCGCGATAGCGCTGCTTGCAAAAACAGCCGATCAGTGATTTCTTCTTCAAAACATTTTTCTTTTTCATCTACTACTGGAAATTGATCTGTCTCCTCGATAAAAATTGCTTTTTCACGCGCCTCTTCAGCAAGAAGAATCTCTTCCGGGCTAATTTTCAGCTCCGCTGCTAATTCACTAATTGTTGGCTCTCGTTTTAAAGTTTGCAAAAGATTGGCCCTCATTTTTTGAATATTGTCAATTCTTGTCCGAAGCCTACGGCCTACCTTGATTAGATCCCCTCGATCACGTAAATATTGTCTCATTTCACCAACAATCAGCGATACAGCATAAGTAGAAAACTTCACACCACGTCCTATGTCAAATCGCTCTATAGCTTTTATCAAACCAATTGAACCTACTTGTTTTAAATCCTCTAGATCGCCTCTATCTTGAAATTTTTTGGCCAGGGCAGACACGAGGGCAAGATTATGCTCAACCAGGGAATCTCTTGCTTCTAAATCTCCTTTGCGGTAAAGGGTGATGAGCTCCTTTACCTTCTCTTCTGACAAAGACATAAGTACCTTTACCCTTCTTTGCTTTGCACTTTTTTATTTTTATTTATTTCTTTAACCATGCGTACTGTTGTTCCCTGGCCGGGGAACGATTCCACTTCTACCTTGTCCATAAAACTTTCCATAATCGTGAACCCCATACCTGAGCGCTCCAGCTCTGGCTTCGTAGTGAATAAAGGCTGACGTGCCTGTTCCAAATCTTCTATTCCCATACCATGGTCAATTACCTCTAGAGTTAATTTGTTCTCTTCCAAAAATGCATGGATGTAGATTATTCCCTCTTCACTGTCATAGGCATGTATAATGGCATTAGTAACTGCCTCTGAAACCGCTATCTTTAGATCACTAATTTCTTCAATTGTCGGGTCCAGCTGTGCTGCAAAAGCTGATATTACAATCCTGGCAAGAGATTCGTTTTCGGACTTGCTCGGTATCTCCAACTTGAGAAAATTTTGTACCATTCCTACTCCTCCTTTAAAGGTTACGTAACGCTTCTTCTTCGCGGCGATAATGAGGTATAATCTTTTGCAAACCGGAAAGGGAATAGAGTCGCTCAACCTGCGGTTGCATGTTAGTCACAACGACCTTGCCTCCCTTTTCCGTTATCCGCCGGTAGCGGCCAAGAATTACGCCAAGGCCAGAACTATCCATAAATGTAAGCTCCCCAAGATTTAAGACAAGGTTTTGGGCAATCTCCTTCTCAAATTCCCGCTCCACTTCTTCGCGAAAACACGATGCTGTATGGTGATCGAGCTCTCCCTTTAAACGAACGATCAGGTTTTTGCGGACAAGCTTTAATTCTATCTCCATTTAAACGAACACCTCCATATTATCCTATGGAAGATTATTCTCTGCTTTACAAATAATTTCCTGCAAAAAAAAATAACCCGGAAGGGCTATTTGATTTCTAACGTCCAAACCTCAACCACAAAGATAAAATACGCTGCAATATATCTTTTAAACTTGCCCGCGGCACCCCTTCAGCAGCTATCAAATCTACTTCAGCAAGTTCAGTTCCCTGTTGTTTTACAATTAACCTGCCAAGGGGTTCCCCCTCACCTACTGGTGCCAATAATTTTTCCGGCAGTTCGATCTCTTTTTCAATCTGCGTAGTAGCACCTTTGTCGAGCAAAAGGCTCAAATGAACAGAGGTAACTACATCAACAGCTGTACTCTTTCCTTTTTCTACAGGTAATACTGCAATCTCTTCACCAGCCCCAACCACGGGCACGCTCTGGTAATTGGCAAAAGCATAATCGAGCAACATCCTCGCTTCCTCATAGCGAATATCTGAAGAAGGCGCGCCAAGGATAATCGCCAGAAAACGTGTATCGCCTCTTTTCGCCGTAGCACAGATACTATTTCCTGCCTCGCTGGTAAAACCTGTTTTTAGGCCATCACAGCCCTGATAGTAACGCACAAGGCGGTTGGTGTTACTTAAATAAACCTCACCTGCACGTATCTGACCTTGAAGAAAATGTTCGTCGGCCCAAATCGTCGCCCACTCATGAACACGTGGATATTTTAAAATTTCACGCGCCAAAATACTAATGTCATAGGCGCTCATATAGTGCTCTTCATCGTGAAGTCCATGTGGGTTGCGAAAAGAGGTGTTTTTCATCCCTAGCTCCCGAGCACGCTCATTCATACGTTCAACAAAGGCCTCTAATGAACCAGAGAGGTATTCCGCTGTTGCATAAGCAGCATCATTACCTGAGCCGACAAGCATGCCGATTATTAGATCTTCAAGCTCCAGTTCATCCCCCGCGCTGAGAAAAATTTGCGACCCGCCCATTTCAGCAGCCTTCTCACTAACAACCACACGATCCTTTAAACTTACCTTCCCATTTTCTATATCTTCCAGCGCAAGCAAAACAGTCATCAATTTCGTAATACTAGCTGGGTATAAAGGTTCATGCATATTTTTCTCAAAAAGGATTGTCCCTGAAGCAGTATCCATAAGCAAAGCCGCTTCCGCCTTTAAGGCAAAATCCTGGGCAAAAACAGAGCTAGACTCTGACAAGAGTAGTAATAGCAGCCAAATAAAAATTAAAAAATTAGCTTGTTTTTTACGCATTAACTTAACCGCCCCCTTTTTCATTTTTCATATTTTCTCCTAAAAGCATAAAAAAATGTAGAGCTTAACCAAGTTTTCCGTAAAATAAAGGAGGTGGTTGGATAAAGTTTTCACCAATAGTAAAAGCATCTTTTACTAGAGAAAGCGCCTTCCCCTGGGAGTTTTCCCTATTTGTATAAAGGAGGGCCAACCTCTCACCTTTTTGAACGTAGTCGCCAATTTTTTTACATAGCTCAATACCAGCGCCGGGATCGATCCGATCCTCTTTTTTTAGTCTGCCAGCCCCGAGGAGCTGTGCAGCACGCCCGATTTTATCCGCAGCAATTTCCTGCACGTATCCTTGTTTCTCCGCTTTAAATGAAGAAATAAAAGAAGCAGACGTCAATAGCCGGAGATCATCCAATACGCGGGGATCGCCACCCTGGGCTTCAACAAGCTGCCGAAATTTTGCTAAAGCACTGCCGTTACTCAGGTTTTCTTCCACAATTTTTAAAGCCTCTGCCTCCTCTTCCGTTTTCCCGGCGATAAGCAGAAGCTCTTTCGCCAGCTCAAGGACTAACTTTTTCAGATCTTCAGGGCCTTTGCCTTTTAAAGTTCTTATCGCTTCCTTTACTTCCAGAGCATTGCCGATTGTATAACCAAGCGGCTGGTGCATATCCGTTAAGATAACTTTTACCGTACGCCCTAACTTCTGCCCTATTCTGACCAAAATTTCTGCTAATTCAAAAGCCTTTTCCTTCGATTTCATGAATGCCCCACTGCCTATCTTTACATCTAAAATAATCCCGTGTGCTCCAGCAGCTATTTTTTTACTGATAATCGAGCTGGCGATTAAGGGTATACTTTCTACTGTTCCTGTGAC
>JAAZDR010000271.1 GCA_012512705.1 Bacillota bacterium | reverse complement strand
GGTAGAACTTACGCCCAAGGAGTTTGAAGTGCTGGCGCTGATGGCCCGTAACAGCGGGAGAATTTTTGAAAGGGAAACCTTGCTAAGAAAGGTATGGGGCTACGACTACCAGGGGAGTACGCGCACTATAGACGAGCATATTAAGCGCCTGCGCAGCAAATTGTTTGCTGTCGATAAGAAACATACCTATATTCAGACAGTCTGGGGTGTAGGTTATAAATTTGAGGTGAAAGAGCTATGAAAATTCCGTTAAAGCTACCTTTTAAAATCCGTGGCCTTTTCGGAAAACTTATGATTACCCACCTCATTGTTGTTTTTATAACGCTACTGGTGATTGGTTTTTTCTTGACATACTTGATGCAGCGTTATTTTTTTGGGGCTCGTGAGTGGGAAATTATGGCCCAGGCTGAAAATGTCGCTTCTGTTGTACAAGAAGATCTTTTTCATGACAATTTGGACGGGGTAAACAAGACCGTAAGGACACTTGCTCTTTCCTTGGGGATTAAAATAGAGGTTTTGGACCAAAACGGAGCGCCGATTACAATTTCTGCACCTGAAAAGGAAAGCGATCGCGCTGGCGAAGAAGATGAGGGTGTTTTGCTGGAAAGCGGAGAGATAGCACAGGTCCTTGATGGGAATACGTTGACAAAAAAAGTATACAGCCCGCGAGTCCAGCGCCTTTTGGTAGCTGCTCCAGTGTTTGAGCTAACGGAGGACGAACAGAACCCGGAGTTTGCTAATGTTATCGGGGCAATTACAGTGAGCGCTCCTTTGAGCAGCGTAGAAGAAACGATTGCTCATATAAGCCGACTGATTTTCTATTCGGGAACGATAGCCGTTATAATAGCCGGGTTAATTGCTTTTTCACTGGCCAAAAAAATAACTCAGCCTTTACAAGGTATAAACAATGCTGCCCTCAATATGGCTGCCGGTAAATACAGGTACAGTAAGATTGAGGTTGATTCGGACGACGAGGTAGGAAGATTAGCACAAACCTTTAATTATGCGGTAGAGCAGGTGGAAAAAACAATTCGAGAACAGAAACGCTTGGAGGTCTTACGCCGAAACCTGGTAGCCAATGTTTCCCATGAGTTAAGGGGTCCTTTGTCTTCCATGCGTGGGTTTGCTGAAGTGATGATCGATGGTCTGCTGAAGGAAGAGGAGAAAGAAAAATACTTGAAAATTATCCTCGATAACACAATTCACTTGAGCCGACTTGTCGATGACCTCCTCGAACTGTCTAATTTAGAAAGTGGGAACCTTTCTCTAAAATATGAACAATTTTCGCTTCAGGAATTGGCAGAATGGAGTTATCAGAATATTTATCCCAAGTGCAAGGAAAAAGGTGTATCCCTGCACCTAGAAGTAGAGCAAACCTTGCCTTTAATCTGGGGCGATCGCAGCCGGTTACATGAGGTGCAGACGAATCTTTTGGACAATGCTTTGCAGCATACACCTCCTGGCGGTGATATTTGGTTAAAAGTGTATAACTATCTTTCCAACCTTGTTGTTATGGAAGTAAAAGATACGGGAAGCGGGATACCTTCTGAGGATCTGCCTCATATTTGGGAGCGCTTCTACAAGGTAGATAAATCGCGCCGGAAAAGCAGCGGAGGAACGGGACTAGGTCTAGCAATCACCAAGCAGTTAGTAGAGCTGCACCGCGGGAAAATTGAGGTTGAGAGTTCTTCAGGGCTCGGCAGTACGTTTAGGGTCTATCTCCCGAAAAAAGGACTGTAAGTTATAAGCTTTAGGTAGATTATTATAGCTTCTCACCCCAATAATCTGTGGAGAGATATTCAGATTGTTTGTATTGTAGCAAAAAACAGGGAAACAACGTTTTTATATCTAACTATTAAATTTATAATATAATTTTTTTAATGTCGGGGTGTTTTTTAAATGTTAAAAAAATTTTTAGCAATAGTTTTAACGGCAGTTGTGATTTCTATAACACTTTTTGTTCAAGATACTTCTTTGGCTTATACAGAAAATGTACTGGTGCTTACGGTTGGTGAAATAGAGGGTGGGGATTACGAAAATTTTAATAACATCCCTGAGGCTGTAGCGAAAGCCCAAGAGAAGCTTGAAGGGCAAGAGGTGGAAAAGGTAGAGATTCTGGTGGCAGATGGGAGATATGAGCTCTCAAAATCATTGGCTATACCGCCAGGTGTTTATCTAAAGCGGGCAGACAATGATGTGCTGCCTGAGATTGTGGGAAAAGATAATTTTTCAACCTTAGTTTTTGAAAATATTCCGCAGGATTCAGGTACAGGGATTGAAGGTTTTAAAATAACCTTTGATAATAACTACGGTTTTCCAGTTGAAAAGGGCGGCGGGGTTTATGTACACAAGGCTTCTCCAGTTATAAAAGATTGTGAAGTAGTTAACAATCGTGCTTACAAGGGCGGCGGTATATATATTGAAGACGGTTCTCCACATATTGAGAATGTCATTATTAGCGGGAATAGTCTTGTTATTAATTTAGATAGTAATGGCGGTGGGGTCTATGTAACCGGTGAAGCAAGCGCTCCGCTATTTATAAAGTGTAAAATAAGTGACAATATCGCGCAGGAAAGTGGCGGTGCAGTTTATATTGAAAAATCTGAAGCGATTTTTAAAAACTGTCAAATGCAGGGAAACAAAGCTGGGAAAGAGGGCGGTGCCATCTATGCTGGAGAGTGGTCAACCCTAAGGTTGGAAAGCTCGCTATTGCAGGGTAATGTGGCGAATGGAACTGGTGGTGGTATATATTCAGATAATGCAGAGTTATTTTTGGACAACAGTAAGGTAAATGCTAACAAAGCGGGCCGTGGCGGTGCGCTGTTTCTGCTAGACTCTAAAGTTGCCGTGTTTTCTGGTGAAATCAAGGAAAATACAGCAAATTTCGGTGGAGCTATCTACAGTGGGGAATCAAGTCTGAGCTTTAAAGATGCCGATATTTCTGGTAATAAAGCTAATAATGGCGGTGGTGTCTATTTCACTAAAAATTTTGATTTTGATCTTGAGCATTCCTCTATTAATCATAATTCTGCCATTTCCAATGGCGGCGGGATATACGCTGACACTGCCAGCGGCAGTATTCGGCTGTCGAAGGTAGAGTTTTGCCAAAATAAAGCTGATTGCGGCGGCGGCATTTTTATTCAAGGTGAAGATGGAGCTGTAGAACCTAGTGATACAGAATTATTAATCGACCGCTGCTGCTTCTTAGATAATAAAGCTGGAAGGGAAGGGGGCGGAATCTATCTTCAGGGTGTCCCGTTATTAAAGTTAACCAGAACTTTTGTCTATGGTAATGAAGCTGGTGATCGTGGCGGTGCCATTTATCTGTATAGCTGTGCAGAAGCATCGATGCAAGGGGTGCATTTTCAAGATAATAAAGCGGGAAACTATGGTGGCGCGCTCCAAAGCATTGGTTCTTCAATCCAACTCCAGAACAGCCTTTTTGTGGGGAATAGAGCAGAACAGTATTCAGGAGGGGCAATCCGCTCTTACGAAGACAGCTCCTTGCAAATAGTTAACTGCACTATCGCTGAAAATTCTTCTGGGAGTATCGGTGATGGTATCTATTTCAGGTGTGATGATTTAAAAACCTTGCAAATAATCAGCAGCATTGTTTGCAACGAAATCAAAAAAAGTAATGAAAGTTCTGCTGAGGCTTATGCTCTTTATACTTGTTTAAAAAATACGGATGATGATTTTGCGGGTGAGGGTAATATTTTTGACAACCCTCAATTTATCGATCCGCTTAACGGTAACTGGCAGTTGAACGAAGGATCCCCCTGTATTGATCAGGGAATATTGATGGAAGAGGATGGACATCTAGGCAGGGATGCCTTCAGGCCCCCGGGTCTAGGAGGAGAGCAGGCTGATATGGGAGCCTTCGGCGGGCCGGGTAATGTGATCTGGCTTGCCAGTGAGCCAACTGCGCCTTCGCCATCAGACGGTGTTGAGGGGCTTTCGTTAGAGGTGCAGCTTTCCTGGGAGGCAGAAGGTGCGGATAGTTATGATCTTTATCTCTGGGAGTCAGGGGGAGACCAGCAAGAGCCACTGCTCATAAAAGAAAAGCTAGGGGAAAATTGTTTTTTGCTTTCTGAGCTTTCAGAAGGGAAAACTTATTGCTGGCAGGTTATTGCACGGAACAAATACGGCGCACGTCCAGGGCCGCTATGGTGCTTTAAAACCCTTACAACTCCCGATACCGGTTTTTCCCCAGGGGGGAAAAGGTCGAGGGGGCAGCCTAAAGAAGTTATTCGCATTGCCGGAAATGATCGCTATGAAACGGCTGTTATGAATTGTAGACTAGCTTTCAGAAAATCAGAGTCAGTGGTCGTGGTTCCCGCGAATAATTTCAGCGTTGCGATGGCGGGTGTGGCCCTTGCCAAAGCATTAGAATCCCCTCTTCTTTATGCCTATGAAGGTGTGCTTCCTGAGATAACTGCAGCAGAGTTAGAGCGACTGGGAGTAAAAAAGGTTTACCTTTTGGAGAACAGCGATCCATATGATATTGCTCCCCTCGTGGCAGAGCACTTTGGCAGCGCAGATAATGCAGTTTTGGTACGGGGGGACGACTACGCTGATATCTTGGCTGCAGCCTCCTGCGCGGCGATGACAAAGGCTCCCTTACTATTCGTAAGACCAGGAGAGCTCCCAAGTCCCACTGAGAAGGCACTGCGTCATCTAGGGGTTAAAAGGGTGACGATTATCGGTGGAGAAGCGGCAGTGAGCAGTATTGTAGAAGAAGAACTTGTTAGACAAAATATCCAAGTTTTTCGACTGGGCGGAAAGGATCGCTATGAAACTGCGATTAAGGTTGCAGAGAAACATGACTCTTTTAACGGTAGTGTGTTTATTGCCCGCGGCGATCATTTCGCTGATGCCTTTTCATTAGCTGCAGCTGCTTCGCAGAAAAGCGCTCTTAATCTGTTGACTAACCCTACAGCGTTGCCCTTTTCCGTAAAACAATACATCGCTAAAATTGCCCCCTTAGTGAATAAGGTGTATTTTTGTGGCGGTGAGGGCGCTATTACCGAAAAAGCAAAAGAAGAACTTCGCGCGGTTATAAAATAATAAAAGACCAAAAACTAATTTAAAAAACAGGAACGCGGTCAGGGCATATCAAAGACCTAGCCGCGTTCTTTTAAAATAAAATATTTATAGTTTAGGAGGGTTTTAAAGCCTTAATGTCGAATACTATCTTGAAGCATTTGCTGCATATATTAGATACAAAGATGCAGGAGCTGCACGAAATTTTAAAGAGGTGTCGTAGATGGACGATTTTAAAATACGCCTTCAATCCTGCTACCACAAGCTTTCCGGCTCCCAAAAGAAGATTGCTGAATACCTATTGGAGAATTTTGAAAAGGCGGCATTTCTTACTGCTTCTCGCCTGGGCAACCTTGTGCAGGTGAGCGAATCGACAGTAATCCGTTTTGCTAATACTTTAGGGTATAATGGATACCCAGAGCTGCAGGAAGAGTTTCGAGAAATCTTGCGTACTAGATTTACAGCAGTAAGCTGCTTAAAAGAATCCTCAAGCTTTAAGGCAGCAAGAAGTCCTGATTTGGCAGAAATTTTAAATATAGACCTTCAAAATCTTTCCAAGACTCTAGCTGAGATTTCTCCCGATGTTTTTGAAAAAGCTGTGGAGGAGATTATTTCCGCCCCTTTTATCTATATTTTGGGACTGCGCAGCGCACATTGTTTGGCTCTTTTTCTGGGATTTTATTTGGAGATGATTGGTAAACACGTCAAGGTTATTCCTCAAGGGACAAACAGTATTTTCGAACAGTTTACAGGTGCCGGGGCCGGAGATCTAGCGATCGGCATTAGCTTCCCCTGCTATACAAGGCAGACAATTGAGGGGGTAGCTTATGCGCAAAAAAAAGGTTGTCGAATACTTGCGCTCACTGACACTGTTCTCTCACCGCTTGCTCAGATAGCCGATATTACTTTAACTGCTGAGACTAATACAGGTTCGTTTGTTGAATCATTCGTTGCGCCACTAAGCGTTATTAATGCGCTTATTATTGCTGTGGGCAGAAAAGAGGGCAAACAGGTAACCGAAAGATTAGAACAACTGGAAGAAATTTGGGAAAGATATCGAATTTATTATCTCTCCAGCAAACATGATAAACAGCAAAGAGTAGCGGCAGAGATAAAGTAAAGTAGTGTAGCTCTATTATTTTGAAGAGACTACTTTATAATTCGATACAGGGAGTGAAAAGATGACAACAAAAAAAAACAATGATAAAAATGGCAAAGCTTTAATAGATAAGAGAAGGGAAATTGCAAATAATCGTGCGGCGGAACTAAAGAAGCGCATAATCCCGTATTTGGAGGCACGTGAATGGATAAAAACTGGTTTTAGTTTAGCTGAAGTTTATAAGGTTCGTAAAAAAAGAATAATGGAGCACTTTGGCGTCAGCGAAGATGAATGGGAAGACTGGCATTGGCAGATGAGAAACAGGATTAGTGATGTAGAGACCCTTAGTAATTTTTTGAACCTCAAGCAGCAAGAAAAAGAAGAGATAGAGAGTGTTGCCAAAAAATTTCGCTGGGCTGTTTCTCCTTATTATTTGAGTCTGATGGATCCAAATGATCCCATGTGTCCTGTACGTCGCCAGGGCATTCCTGATCTGCGGGAGCTGACGGATACTTGTGGCAATGCTGATCCTATGGCAGAAGAATTCACTTCTCCTGCACCACGGATTACCAGGCGCTACCCGGATCGGTTAATCATTAATGTCACCAATCAATGTGCGATGTTTTGTCGGCACTGCCAGCGTCGGCGCAATATTGGGGAGGTAGATCAACCTTCCACTGAAGCTGAAATTAGAGAAGCGCTCTCATATATTGCTGAGAATGAAGAAATCCGTGATGTGTTGATTACCGGAGGAGATCCTTTAACATTATCTGATAAGAGAATTGATTGGATCTTAAGCGAGCTTGACGCGATCCCCCATGTAGAAATCAAGCGAATCGGCACTCGCATACCAGTTACAATGCCGCAGCGAATTACACCTGAACTCTGTAAAATGTTAGAAAAACATTATCCTTTATATATAAATACGCATTTTAATAACCCCCGTGAAGTTACAGAAGATGCAAAAAAAGCTTGTCTTATGCTCGCTAAAGCAGGAATTCCGCTAGGTAACCAGGCAGTTCTTTTGCAAGGTATAAATAATGACCCGCATGTAATGAAAAAGCTTAATCATGAGCTGTTGAAAATTCACGTGCGTCCGTATTATATGTTTCATGCAAAATCTGTCTGTGGGACAACTCACTTTTGTACGACGGTGCAGGAAGGGATAGAGATTATGGAAAATTTGCGTGGACAAACTTCTGGTTTAGCTATACCGACGTATATTATTAACGCCCCAGGAGGTAACGGAAAGACACCGATCCTTCCACAGTACCTGATTTCCCAGAATAAGGATTACGTTATCATCCGCAGCTGGGAAGGAAAAATTTTCAAATACTCTAACCACCCTTATGCTGCAGATGATCACGAATACCAGGGATAAACTGTAACAAGCAGCGCTAAGGATAATTACCCCTTACGGGGTAATATCTTTTGTTGGACCAAATACCCTTTGGGAAGGGTGGTTTAGGTTGCAGATAATAGTTCCAATTAAACAAGTGCCGGAAACCGGCAACGTAAAGATGGATGAAAAAACGGGAACCATGATCCGTGAAGGGGTAGAGAGCATAATCAACCCCCTTGACCTGTATGCAATTGAAGAAGCTTTACGCCTAAAAGAAGAGCATGAGGGAAGTGTGACCGTAATTTCTATGGGCCCCGCTAAGGCGGAAGAGGCTTTGCGGGAAGCGATTGCTATGGGTTGTGATAGGGGAGTACTTTTAACCGCACGGGAATTTGCCGGAAGCGATACCTGGGCTACTGCTTATGCTCTCGCTCTGGCCATTAAGAAAATCGGAAATTTTGATTTAATTCTCTGTGGAGAAAGGGCTACTGATGGGGAAACAGGTCAGGTCGGGCCAGGTATTGCTTCATACCTAAATCTTCCACTGGGAACATATATTAGTTCTATAGTTAAACTTAAAGGTTCTTCTTTAAGGGTAAAGCGGTTGGTGGAAAACGGTTATGTGTTGTTGGAGATCCTTCTTCCTGCTTTACTCACGGTGGTTAAAGAGATCAGCTATCCCCGTCTTCCTACACTGCGTGGTAAGCAACGAGCTAAAAAAATTAACATTTTGCGGATGGGCCCTGTTGAGATCCAGGCTGAAATTGAAAATTTAGGCCTGCAAGGTTCGCCTACGCGCGTGGTAAAAATTTTCAAGCCACGTCTAAGCCGCCAAGGCGAGAAGTTCATGGTTAAAGATGAAAGCGATCTGGAGCAAGCGGTAGAAAAAATAATCGACTTTCTGGAACAAAGACAGTTAATTTAGAAGAATAATCATTGGCTTGCACGGCTACTTGGTTGGGAGGCTAGGGTATGGAGGATAATGGAGTATGGATTATTGCTGAACAAAATCGTGGAGATCTTCTGCGCGTTTCTTTCGAGCTGCTGAACAGAGGACGTTATCTGGCAGACCGGCTAAACACGTCTCTAAGTGCTGTATTATTTGGCAGCAATATAGAGGAAGAGGCTCAGGAGCTTATTTGCCATGGAGCTGATAGAGTATTTCTGGTTGATGATCCACGTTTAGAATATTTTTTAGCAGAGCCTTATGGCAAGATGCTCTGCGCATTGGTCAAAAAATATCAACCAGGGATTATTATCGGGGCGGCAACTTGTAATGGGCGCACACTGATGCCTTATGCCGCGCATAAACTAAAGACAGGCTTGACTGCTGATTGTACTATGTTAGAGGTAGATGAACAAACCGGAGAACTTCTGCAAACTCGACCAGCTATCGGTGGCAATATTATGGCGACGATTAAGACCCCTGTGGCTAGGCCCCAGATGGCGACCGTACGGCCACGATCAATGCGGCCCGCGCCTAGGGATACTTCCCGCAGAGGGGAAATAAAAAAGGAACATTTTGATGATCGCTTATACAGCTCTTCTATAAAGTATATTGGTTTTATAGAGGAGAGCAAACAGGATATTCCCCTGCAGGATGCCGATATCGTTGTCGCCGGAGGAAAGGGGTTAAGAAGGGCGGAGAACTTTAAGCTTGTTCAGGAACTCGCCCGCTTGTTAGGGGCAGCAGAGGGGGCTTCGCGCAGCGTTGTGGATCTGGGCTGGGCACCGTATGCTTGCCAGGTTGGCCTCAGCGGCAAGACAGTAACCCCTAACCTTTATCTCGCTCTTGGCATCTCCGGTGCTGTCCAGCACCTTGCTGGAATGCAGACAGCCGAAAATATAATCGCTGTAAATAATGATCCTGAGGCCCAGATATTCAAGGTTGCCGACCTTGGGATCGTTGCCGATCTTTTTGATGTTTTACCAAGATTGATAGAAAAGCTGAGGGAAAGGAAGAGCAGGGAGCGAGGGAAAACAGACAATGAGTAGGTACAACAAAGTTACACCGGAGGTTGTAGAAAAGCTTTGTCAGATTGTAGGCCCAAGAAATGTGATCTATGACGATTATGAGAAGATGGAAAACTATGCACATGATGAGGTGGCGGGGGAGAAATACGCCCATATGCCAGAAGTTGTAGTGAAACCAGCAGCAAAGGAAGAGATTGCTGCGATTGTACGTTTGGCTAACAAGAAGCTAATACCTATTACACCGCGCGGCGCCGGAAGCGGTCTCTCCGGTGGGGCGGTGCCGGTTTATGGGGGCATATTGCTCTCTGTTGAACGGATGAATAAGGTGCTGGAAATAGATCGTGAAAACATGGTGATCGTTGTAGAACCGGGGGTAATTACAAACGAGATCAACAAGATGCTTAAAGAGTATGGACTTTTCTATGCTGGCTACCCGATGAGCTTGGAGAGCTGCTTCATTGGGGGAAATGTAGCCGAAAATGCCGGTGGAGGAAAGGCGATAAAATATGGAGTGACCGGACGCTATGTTTTAGGGTTGGAGGTTGTGTTGCCAACAGGCGAGATCGCTGAGTTTGGAGGAAAGCGAGTAAAAGATGTAACTGGTTATGATATGGTGGGTTTAATGGTCGGCTCCGAAGGTACCCTGGGCATTTTTACTAAAATTATTCTCAGGCTTTTACCTTTACC
>JAAZDR010000270.1 GCA_012512705.1 Bacillota bacterium | reverse complement strand
CGTCATAGGGGCGCGGTACGCTGGGAGAACAGTGGCTTTCCATTTTTGCTACCATCAGCTCTCCTCCGGGTACACGGAAAACAGCGGCATCATCATTTGCATCAGGGCCGACCAACAGACTCCCAGGGAATCTCTTGTTCACCTCTTCATTCAATGCTTTAAATATTCCGAAGTCAATCGCTTTGTCAATATTGTGATGCAGGTGGACAAAAAGTGCATGCATTAAAGCTTTTTCTACCTTATTCATAAAGTGCCTCCTAATTTTTTTGTCTAAAAGCTCGTCTTTAGATATACAACTTTCACCTTGAATTTTCCTGCTAAAACATGATTAAAGCAAATTATCCGGCCACATATATAGTTATAATTCCTCAATTAGCCTGTTTCCCTCAAAGTTATGCTTTCCAGTTTTACAAAGAAGGACGCTTTCTGCTAATATAGATTTGAAGGTTAGAGGTTTGAAAGATGCAGAGATTCCATTAGTGGAATATTTTAAAGATTAAACAAATACCAAGCGGAACGCAGCTGTTTACAAATAGAAAAATGGAGGAGGATAAGGTGGAATTCGGGAAACGGGAGATCGGTTTTGTTGCGGGGATTTTATCAGCAATCATTATTTGGAATTTGAACCTGGAAGGCATTTCAGTTGAAGGACAGAAATGCCTGGCACTCAGCCTGATGACCGTTGTATTTTGGGCAACACAGATTGCACATCCAGGCTTTGTCTCCGGGATCTATCTAATCAGCTTAGTATTATTTGACGTTGCTCCGGCAACTAGTATATTTGCGCTTTGGACGCAGGATACTATTTATCTTATTATCGGAGCCTATTTAATTGCCGGTGCAGTACAATCGTCTGGTTTAGGGGAAAGGATTGCCTACAAGTTAATTTTGAGGAATGTACGCGATTGGCAGAGCTTCATTTTAACAATTTTTGTGCTCACTTTCATTCTGAGTGTTTTCATCCCCCATCCGTGGCCTCGTTCTCTTATGATCATGTCTGTTGTAGCAGTTGTGTTCAAGAGTGCGAAGCTAATTAAAGAGGATGCTGCCAAAATCGGCTTTGTAGTTTTTGCTTGTTCAGTTCCTATATCATTGATACTCCTCACCGGTGACAGCGTGATTAATATTATGGTAGTAGAGTTTTCCGGTGTAGAACTGAGCTGGTTGGGTTGGTTCATGCACATGGGAGTCCCGTCAATCATTGCCAGCATCATTACTTATTTCCTTATTCTTATCCTCTTTAAACAAGAAGGCGAATTCAACATTGATCTTGAAGAAATAAAAAACAAGCTGGCGGAACTAGGGCCTATGTCGCGAACAGAGAAAAAAGTCTTCGTTTGGATTATACTGGCCATAATTTTATGGATGACCGACTCTATTCATGGTATAGCTCTCGGCTGGGTTACCCTGTTAATTGCTATGGCGATGGCTTTACCGGTTATCGGCGATATTCTAACACCTAAAGACTGGGAAGAAGTACCGGTTCATGTCCTGCTTTTCTTGACTGCCTCCATTTCAATCGGCAGAATTGGTGGATTAACGGGGATGAATGGGTGGATTGCCACATTTCTTTTACCATCAAGTATGCCGGCCAATCCAGTTTTGCTGGGGCTTATAATTGCTGTGATCGGTGTTTCCCTTCATATGATATTGGGTAGTGTTATTGCGGTAATGGGCGTTGCTATTCCAGCATTGTTGACAATAACCGCAAATACGGATATAAACCCGCTTGTCCCCACCCTTTTTGGTTATGCTGCAATCGCCATGCATTATATTTTCCCTTTTCACCACCTTAACATCCTGATAGGCCTAGATGAAGGCGGCTATACTCAGAGGCATGTCATGAAAATGGGTATTCCCCTTACAGCAGTAGTATTTGTGATATCGATTGTCCAGGCAATTTGGTGGCAGATAACAGGGCTGTTATAGGAGTGATTGCTTATCGGTTTAATATACTCCGTATATGGGGAGGTGTTTCTGTGAAGGATAGAAAAATGCTTAAAGCAGCTGCTTTAAAATATGATAAAGAAAAGAATCAGGCGCCGGTGCTTGTTGCTGCAGGGCAGGGTGCCTGGGCAGAGAAAATTATCAAACTGGCTCGTGAATATAAGATTCCCCTTCAAAAGAATGATTATCTGGCAGAGGCTTTGTCGAAATTAGAACTAGGGGAGGAAATTCCTCCTGATTTATATGAGGCGGTAGCCTTGGTGTTGGCGCATATTATGGCCACTGATGCGCATTTATCTGGGGGAGAAAGGTAATAAAAGGTAATCATATTATTTACGTATTTTTTTGTTTGTTATAAGCCCAATCTAGAAGCAGGGCTTTTTTTATGTCTTGTTAGAAATCTCTACGTCTAAAAAGTAAAAAGGTTGATGTTGCTTGTATGTTTTATTAAAAAAGTGGAAAAAATAAGATAAGGAACATGAATCGAATAAGGAGGGAGCAGGATGCCTAATAATATGCTTGCTAATTTATTTGAAGTACGGGAGAATCTGTTGCGGGAGTTTATGCTTACCGGTGGCGAATCGAAAGCCGAAATTTTAGCGAAAATTTTAGAAATTGATGAACAGATTGCCGAGGAAAAAGCAAGATTAGAAGCCTAAATAAATAATAAACTGGCAGCGGTCG
>JAAZDR010000269.1 GCA_012512705.1 Bacillota bacterium | reverse complement strand
CAAATATGCTGTGCTATTATCCGTTTTTGCTTTGATAGTTCTCGGAGGCCTTGCTATGCTCCGTTACCGAGAAAATATGGTTATTCGAGAGCGCGTGGAGAGCTTTGTCTCTTTGGCTGCTGCTGGCAGACATGAGGAAGCTGTTGCCCTGTTTTTGGGGCCCGAAGAGGAGCTGGAGTGGTTTTTTTATTTTTTAAGGGAAGGTTTTTTTAGATATGAACAGTTAAAATCTGTTGAGTTTCAAGGTGTTAACCAGGCGCAGGCAGAATTAGAGTTTGCCATAAATGGGCAGGAACAAACGTTAACGATGAAGCTTCAAAAACACCATGGCGGTTGGATGATTACCGGTTTTCACCGTGTAGAATATTTTCCGGCGGCTCTTTTTCTTTGGGAAAAGAGCGTTGCTGAAGGCTATCGGCTACGGGTTAACAATGCTGGTGGGGAGAGGGAGTTGTTAAACAGTGAAAAGCTCGATCTCGGTTCAGGCAGTGTGGTGCGGATTATAGCTATTGATGAGCAGGTATTTTTTTGTGAGGAGCTGCAGAGCAAATCGATATCTAAACTTGTTTCACGATCTGCTAACCAGTTAGAAGGGGAGCTTGAGGGGTCTTTTTCTTTAAAGGAAGAGAGCCCTGTCTACCATCTGGAGGGGGATAAGTTTACTGTTGGAACAGAGTCAGACCTGATTCTGGGGATGGAGGAGCTCCAGTTTCACCTTGATAAAGAGCAGGAGGTGGCGGCAGTAAGCATCACGCGCTCCTACAGGCCAGAGCTGATCAGGGTAGCCCTCAATCGCACCGGTTTTAATGGTTTAACTCATTCTTCTTTAGAGCTTACCAGCAGTTTCCCCCTTACCTTAGCAGTGCGGAAAATAGATTTTGAGCAGCGTTTCCCGGCAGGAACAGTTTTTAATCTTGCTGTCGAAGGGGAGAAGATTACTGTTTCGCCGCAGGGTTACCCTGCACATTCTTTTGACGAGCGGATCTCTTTCTTTCCGGAAGAAGGAGGAACGGTAGAGCTGCTAAGCCTGGAAAGAGGTCCAGGCCCGCAGCCTTTTCATCCTTTATACCGTGGACATCTGGAGATCACTCGTTGGGGAGAAGAGCTGATTGTTATCAATGAGCTTCCTCTCGAACAATACCTCTACTCGGTGGTTCCTAGTGAGATGCCGCTGCGGTTTGGTCTTGAGCCGTTAAAGGTCCAGGCGGTTGCTGCTCGCGCTTTTGCTGTTGCTTCTATTTACAGGGGGCTCTATTTTAACAAATACGGGGCACATGTTGACGATAGCACGAGCTCCCAGGTTTATAATAATATCAAAGAAGATCCCTTGAGTACTGCCGCAGTGGAGCAGACTGCCGGGCTAGTACCCTTTTATAAGGGAGAGATTGTTGATGCACGATTTTTTTCTACTTCCGCTGGTTATACGGCCAACGCCCATGAAGTCTGGACAAATGTCGACAGTAAGGATTTCCCTGGGGAGGAAGTTCCATATTTAATAGCACGTTCCCAGGTGCCGGGAAAGGGATTTGACCTAAGCAAGGAGGAAGAGTTAAAAAACTTTTTAAAACGCAAAGATCTTGATGCCTATGATCAGCGGTCGCCATATTTTCGTTGGCAGATAACTTTAAGCGCGGAGGAGCTGGCGGAGAGCATCAGGCAAAATCTTGCCCTGCGTTATTCGGCGCAGCCGGATTGTGTTTTAACCTTTGATCAGATGAGAAAAGAATTTGTCTCTCGGGAGATCCCACGGGATGCGGATCCTCTCGGCGAGCTTCTCGATCTGCGTGTTGTGCGCCGCGGTGAGGGCGGCAATATTATGGTTCTTGATCTGGAGGGGACTGAGGGGACATACCGCCTGATCAGCGAGTATACGATCCGCTTTACATTGCGGCCGGTGCAATATTTGCCGGGAAGAGAGCCTGTAACCCTGCATACTTTTGATGGGAAAACGATCTCTAATTATGCGATTTTGCCCAGCGCCTTTGCCTGGTTTGATATTTATAGGGAAGCAAGCGGTACTATTGAAAAAGTAACGATCTACGGTGGCGGTAACGGGCACGGCGTCGGCATGAGCCAGTACGGTGCCCTGGGGATGGCTGAACGCGGCTTTACGTTTGCCGAAATATTGAAGCACTATTATCCAGGAAGCGAACTGATCAAGCTCTATTAGTCTAGTTAGAGGTAAAAACGTCAGCAACAAGGAGTGGAAGTGGATATGGTTACAAAAAAACAAGATTCTGGTTGTTGCGGTTTTATGACTGGCGAGGAGCTGATGGCGCTTCGGAAAAAAGCGGAGAAGCTTCTTGTCTATCATAAGTTGCTGGAGGATAAAATATTCTCCTCCTACCTTCATCTTCTAGAAAGAACCGCTGCAGCACTGCAGGGAGCTGAAAAAGACCACAACGTTGCCCATGAGGCTTATATGCGCACTTTTTTACTGTTGGCAGAAAAAACAGAGTTTTACCAAGCCCCGTGTATCGGTGATCCCTGGCAAAACCATCTTCTCGATCTGTTGATTGATGACCAAAACATATTCAGCGAAAAAGCGGAACGCGCCGGGATAAATGCAATCGGCAGCTCCCTTTTAGAAGCAGTATGCTGTGAACTTTCACTTTTAAAACAGTTATTGGCGCTCAACGGCTCTTTTTTTGAAAGTTTTTTCTCTGGGATGAAGGGGCTAGAAGGCATACCTGATTATTCCTGGCAAGGGCTAAAAGGTCTCCCTGCCCGCGGGGAAGACCCGTTGATGAACATGAAAGCAGAGCTTAAAGCAGAACTTTTTTCCTTAACAGATTGGTCAGCTGCGCCGCAAAAGCTGGCAGATTACTACTCAAAGGTCGGAACGGGAATTTTTGCTGCTTACCGTGCCTTTCGCTGGGTTAATGATAAAGGAGAGGGCTTTCTGGAAGGGATTCCCCACCCCGATCCGATTCGATTAGAGGATCTGGTCGGTTATGAGCGCGAAAGGGCGAAAGTGCTGAAGAATACGGAACAGTTTTTAGCTGGTCTTCCGGCGAATAATATGCTCTTCTACGGAGAGCGGGGGACAGGAAAATCGTCGACAGTAAAGGCGCTGTTGAACCGTTATTGCGGGCAGGGTTTGCGCCTGGTAGAGATCGGCAAAGGGGATCTGAAAGACTTTGGTAAAGTTCTTCGTCTTTTGCGCGGGAGGCCGCACAAATTTATTATTTTTATTGACGACCTTTCTTTCGAAGAACAGGAGATTGAATACAAAGAGCTAATGGCGATTTTAGAGGGGAGTATTGAAAGGCGTCCCCACAACGTTCTGGTCTACGCTACTTCGAACCGGCGCCACTTAATTCGTGAGTATTTTCGCGATCAGCAGGAAGAAGGTGCTGTCGATGGCGGCGAACTTCGCTACTCCGATACAGTGCAGGAAAAGCTCTCCCTGGCCGAAAGATTTGGCATCACCGTGATTTTCCCGACACCGAGTCAGGCAGAATATCTGAACATTGTGGAGACTTTGGCCAAGCAGGGGGGGATAGCAATAGATAAAGATGAACTGCGCCGAAAAGCACTAAAGTGGGCTGTTTGGCAGAATGGTCGTTCCGGCAGAACGGCGAGGCAGTTTATCGATAATTTAAGCGGCGAGCTACAGGCTGCTGCCGGTGAAAGGGAGCGTGATTCAGTTGAGTAACGAAAGTAAAATGATGCTTTATGATCTTGATCATCATCCACCTTTAAAACACAATCTTGTTTATGGCTTCCAGTGGCTTGCTTTTTTTCTGGCAACAATCGTTGCTGTTCCCATTGTTGTTGGCGTTAGTTTAGATTTAGATCCCCATGCTATGAGCACGTTTATTCAAAGAACTTTCTTTTTTACAGGGCTGCTTTCGATTATACAAGCTACGCTTGGTAACCGTCTGACGATCTTAGAGGGGCCCGGGGGTATGTGGTTCAGTTTGATCATTATTTTTTCCTCATTGGCTCCGCAGCTTGAAAAGCCGATCTCTGAGATCCGGACTGACTTGAGCTTCGCCATGCTTATCGTCGCCGGTCTCTATATTATTCTCGGTTTAACGGGAACAATGGGCAAGATCCGCCATTTTTTTACTCCTATTGTTAAGGGAACCTTCTTGCTTTTAATGCCCATTCTTCTAAGCGGCAATATCGTGCGCGGGATTTTAGGCCTGGAAAACGGGGATACAATCGAGCCTCGCGGCATTATTCTGGCATTACTGGTATTTATTCTTGCTATAGGCATCTCTTTGCGGTGCCGCGGTTTTATACAGAGTGTCTCACTGTTAATCGCCATGGTTTTCGGCTGGCTGGCAGCGATCCCGCTAAAGCTTACAAACCCACCGGCAGTAAGCGGGAAAGGGATAATCGCGCTGCCAGAGCTTTTTCCCTGGGGGATCCCTACATATGACCCCGGGAT
>JAAZDR010000268.1 GCA_012512705.1 Bacillota bacterium | reverse complement strand
GCCTATATGAATACGGGGATTCAGAAGAGCAGTCTTACTCCTTATGGGATGAGAACAACAACATCTCCGGTAGGCAAAAACCAGCCCGGTTCCACGACGATGAAGAAAAATATGTTCGAAATCGTTGCCGCGCACGATATAAGTTATGCGGCCACCTGCAGCGTCGGCTATCCGCAGGATTACCTGCGCAAGGTAGAAAAGGCCAAAAACATTAATGGTCCTTCATACCTGCATGTATTAACACCTTGTCCTACGGGATGGGGGGCAAAGACCGAAGAGACTATTGCTATTGGTAAAGAAGCGGTCGATTGCGGCCTCTGGTACCTCGCTGAATATGAAGGCGGTGAGTTCAAGTTAAATAGAAATCCTAAAACATTTACTCCGGTTAAAGATTTCTTGTATAAGCAGGGAAGATTTAAACACCTTCGGGAAGAAGATATAGAGGTAATCATTAAACACCGCGATCTAAAATGGGAGAAGATGCGTAGCAGCTGGCAGTGCAGCTAGCCGCTGCCGGTTAAAATAGAACTACAAGGAGGTTCATAAGAATGGCTTTGAAGACCAGAAAGGAATATGAAGAAAGCATTCGTAAGTTAAAGTTAAATGTCTATGCCAACGGTGAAAAGATCGAGAGTGTGGTTGACCATCCGCTGACCAAGCCGCATGTTAATGCAGCAAGAATGACGTATGAGTTAGCACATGATCCTGCTTATGAGGATTTGATGACCGTAAAATCTCATCTTACAGGAAAGAAAATTAATCGCTTTACCCATATACACCAGAGCACAGAGGATTTGGTAAAGAAAGTGAAGATGCTGCGGATGCTTTCGCAAAAGACGGGGACCTGTTATCAGCGCTGCGTTGGCTTCGACGCTCTAAACGCCGTTTATTCTGTTACCTTTGAAATGGACGAGAAATTAAAAACAGAGTACCACCAGCGGTTTTTAAAGTACCTGCAGTATGTCCAGGAAAATGATCTGATGATCGCTGGGGCGATGACCGACCCCAAAGGTGATCGCGGTTTGAAACCGAGTCAGCAAAAAGATCCGGATCTTTATGTACACATTGTGGAAGAGAATGAAAAAGGGATTGTGATCAGAGGGGCGAAGGCTCATATGACAGGGATGGTTAACTCCCACGAGATGCTGATCATGCCCACGACTGCACTGGGTGAAGGGGATCGGGACTATGCCGTATGCTGCGCAATCCCAACTGACGCACCGGGTGTTTTGCATATTTTTGGCAAACAAACCAATGACGAAAGAAAATACGGCGAACTTGACCAGGGCAACGCTAAATTCGGGATTGTTGGCGGCGAAGCGCTGACGGTGTTAGAGGATGTTTTTGTTCCCTGGGAGAGAGTTTTTATGTGTAAGGAATATGAGTGGGCTGGGCTCCTAGTAGAAAGATTCGCCAGCTATCACCGTCAGAACTACGGCGGCTGCAAGGGCGGCGTCTCAGATGTGCTTATCGGTGCCACGGCGACAATGGCAGAATACAACGGTGTTGCAAGAGCTTCACATATCCGGGAAAAAATTTCGGAGATGATCCATCTTACAGAGACACTGTACTCTGGTTCAATCGCCTGTTCCAGCGAGGGGCGGCCTACACGTTCAGGAGCTTATTTTGTCGATCCCTTGTTGGCCAATGTTGTTAAGCAAAATGTAACAAGGCATATCTATGAGATTGCTAGGCTTTCTCACGATATTGCTGGCGGTCTTATCGCTACCCTGCCTTCGGAAAAAGATCTAAAGCATCCTGAGCTAGGCAAATATATAGAAAAGTATTTCAAGGGGATCGATTCAGTCTGCACCGAAGATCGGATTCGCATTGCGCGGTTGATTGAAAATATGACTGGAGGGACGGCCTTGGTAGAGAGCATGCACGGTGCCGGTTCTCCCCAGGCGCAAAAGGTGATGATCGCCAGACAGGCTAATCTAGAACATAAAAAGAACCTGGCTAAAAAGCTTGCTGGTATAAAAGAAGAGCGTAAAGAAGAGAAGTAAGGAGTTTTAGTGATAAATTAAGGAGCAGGGATAATGAAGGTTGGGGTTAAGTTTTGTGGCAACTGCAATCCGCATATCGATACAATATCTTTATATAGAGAGCTAGTCTACTCATTGCCGACGGAGTTTGTGAACTATGAGGACGAGTATGAACTCTTGTTAGTGCTCAGTGCGTGTGAGGTTGATTGTGCCGCTAGGCCCGGGAGGGGACACCCTGAACTTGTTGTCGCCGGCAGCACAATCAACCGACTTCCTGCGGGAAAGAAAGATTTGTTAAACGAGCTCAAAGAACAACTTTTAGCTACTTTTAGGCGTATGGGTAGGAAAGGAATGTGAAAAAATGAAAGACGGGATGATGAGCCTAAAGGGTGAAACAGCTGTTGTTACCGGTTCAACCAAAGGGCTGGGCAAGGGTTTGGCCTGGGGACTAGCGAAGGCTGGCGCGGACCTGGTGATCGTTAGCCGTCATCAGGAAGATTGTGAAAAAGTAGCACAGGAGATCGCTGCCGAAACGGGTGTCAGAACACTGCCTGTGGCTGCGGATTTAACTAAAGAAGATGCTCTCCATAACTTAGTGCAAAGCACACTCACTGCTTTTGATAAAGTAGATATTCTAGTTAACAATGCTGGGACATCCCTTACTAAAAAGGCAGAAGATCTGACTGTCGCTGATTGGGATCGTGTGCTCAATCTCAACCTAAAAGCCGCCTTTTTCTGTGCTCGGGGGTTCGGCAAGAAGATGATTGCCGCTAGGAAAGGGAAGATCATTAATATCGCCTCCATACTTGGTCTTGTTGCTGAAAAGCAGGTTCTCCCCTACTGCGTGGCTAAGGGAGGGTTGATCCAGATGACCAAAGCGCTGGCCCTAGAGTGGGCACGGTATAACATTCAGGTTAATGCCCTCTGCCCTGGCTATTTAATCACCGATCTTAACAGAGAGCAGCTTGAAGATGAGCGTATTGCCAAACATTTATTAAGCAAGATTGCTGTGCGGCGTTTTGCTAAGGTTGAAGATATGGTCGGGGCGGTGGTCTATTTAGCTTCACCGGCTTCCAATTATATGACTGGTCAGACGATCACTGTTGACGGCGGTTGGACAGCACAGTGATGTAATATATTGCAGGGAGGGATTATTTTGAAAATACTCGTTGTCGGCGCAGGAACAATGGGTGCAGGGATTGCCCAGGTCGCAGCCCAGGCGGGATATGAGGTGTTTCTTCAAGATATTACAGAACAGTATGTAAATAAAGGTAAAAAAAATATTGCCAGCAGTTTAGAGAGGATGGCTAAAAAGGGCAAACTAGAGCCTGCTCAGGTTGCGGAGATAACAGGGAGGATTCAGGGGATTGTTGATCTCGAACAGGCTAAAGAAGCTGATTTTGTCATTGAGGCGGCACTGGAAAACCTGGAGGTAAAAGAAAAGATCTTTCGGAACCTCGATCAAATTGTGAAGCCGGAAGCAATTCTTGCTTCAAATACATCCAGCCTTAGTATTACGGCCCTTGGTGCGGCAACTAAACGTCCGGAAAAAGTGATCGGCATGCACTTCTTTAACCCTCCGCCGATTATGAAGCTAGTGGAAGTAGTCAAGGGAGTACGCACTGCGCCGGAAACGATCGCGGCCGTAAAACAGGTGGCAGAAAAGATGAATAAAAAACCGATTGTTGTTAATGAATCCCCTGGTTTTGTAGTTAACAGGATCCTTGTGCCGATGATTAATGAGGCTGCTTTCCTGCTTATGGAAG
>JAAZDR010000267.1 GCA_012512705.1 Bacillota bacterium | reverse complement strand
TCTTTTGCCCTCCTTTTAAAATACCAGCTCAATAATAAAAATATATAATTGATATATCAATTATATATTTTTATTATTGAGCTGGTATTTTAAAAGGAGGGCAAAAGATGATTGAAGTGAGGTGGCACGGCAGAGGTGGACAGGGTAGTTTTACCGTAGCAAGGCTGCTCGGTCTTGCGGCAGCAGTTTTTGAAGGTAAATATGCCCTTGCTTTTCCATCTTTCGGACCTGAACGTAGAGGTGCGCCGGTGCTCGGGTTCACCAGAATCGACGATCAACCGATTAAGGATCGAAGTGAGGTGAAAGAGTGCGATTATGCTGTAGTCCTTGATCCGTCACTGATTACTAATGGTGTAACAGATGGGCTAAAAAGCGATTCTGTTTTAGTTGTCAATTGCAAAGATTCCGAAAAGTTATCTCAACTTTCTAATTTCAAAGTGGTCACCATTGACGCGACCTCCTTAGCTTTGGATATTTTAGGTCGCCCGATCACAAATACAGCGATGCTGGGTGCGCTGATTGCTGCATCAGGGATTATTAAACTTGATTCTACTGTGAAGGCGGTGGAAAGAAATTTCCCCGCGGCGATCGTTCCCAAAAACGTAGCTATTTTAAAAGAATCTTATCGGATGGTTAAGGAGGGATAGAGTTAGATGTCTAGACCAAAAGTGCAAAAGTTTAAACCACCGACACATATAAGGGAACTGCCTGTAGGTCCTGCTTTCCCCGGGGGGCACTTGATAGAAATAAATGCCGGTATGCGAACCTTTAGACCAATAATCAACAAAGAAAAGTGCAGCGGATGCTTTCGTTGTTTTTTGGTTTGCCCGGAAGGTGTGATCTTTAAGACAGGGGATAAAGTGGATATCGATTATGACTATTGTAAGGGATGCGGGATATGTGAATTCGAATGCCGATTTGAGGCAATCTCAATGGTTAAGGAGGGGGAATAGCAGTGCGTGGAGGAAAAGAGTTCTTGTCCGGAAATGAAGCAGTTGCCCTAGGGGTAAAGCTGTCCAGGCCGCATGTTATCGCTGCTTACCCGATAACCCCTCAGACGATTGCTGTGGAGAGGCTTTCTGATTATGTTGAGGACGGCTCTTTGAAAGCAGAATATATTCATGTTGAGTCAGAACATTCAGCGATGAGTGCGCTAATAGGTGCCTGCGCAGTGGGAGCGAGGACTTTTACGGCTACATCCTCCCAGGGACTTCTTTATATGAGTGAATGTCTCCATTATGCAAGCGGTTCTAGGTTCCCGATCGTAATGATGAATGCTAACCGTTCGCTGGCTGTCCCGTGGAATATATTTGGTGATCAGAGAGATTCGCTCTCTCTGTTGGATTCCGGGTGGATTCAGGAATATGTTGAGAATGCACAAGAAGCTCTGGATATGGTTATTCAGGCTTATAGAATTGCTGAAGATAACGAGGTATTAACACCATTTATGATCAATCTTGATGGTTTTGTGCTCACACACACCTATGAACTGGTTGATGTCCCACAGCAGGAAGAAGTCGATGACTTTTTGCCGCCTTTTAGCACTCCTGTAAAAATGGATCTTCAAGAGCCCAAGAGCCTCTGTATAACTGCTGGGCCGCCGTGGAATATGGAGTTTAAATACCAGCAGCATCAAGCTATGTTAAAGGCGAAGGAAAAAATTGAAACTGTTGACGCCGATTATGCAGAGCGTTTTGGCCGCTCGTACGGCGGGCTTGTAGAGGAGTACCGCACAGATGATGCGGAGGCAATACTCTTTACGCTGGGCAGTGTTACAGGAACCGCACGGGTTGTTGTTGACAAATTGCGGGAGGAGGGTCAGAAAGTAGGCCTTGTGAAATTAAGATATTTGCGCCCGTTCCCGGAAGAAGAGGTGTTGGCGATTGCCAAGAAAGCGAAGATCATCGGTGTGTTGGAGAAAAATATTTCTTCCGGTTATGAGGGGACGGTATTTACGAATGTGAACTCAGCGCTGGCGAAGGCTGAGCAGCATACGCCGGCAATTAACTTTATAGCTGGTTTAGGTGGAAGGCCGATCTCCAAGGAGAATATCGTCGAGATGTTCCAGAAGCTGTTTGCCGGATTAGAGGACGGCATTGTTAACAGGGTGTATTTTGTAGGGATGGGATGTGAGATTGATGACTAAAGAAGCGCTTTCAAGAGCAGTAAATGCCAAGACCCTTTCCAACGATGAGTATTTCTATGGCCACAAGGCCTGTGCCGGTTGTGGGGAAAGCCTTGCGGTAAGACTAGCCTTAAAAGTTTTGGGAGAGAGAGCTTTTTCAGCGGTGCCGCCGAACTGTATCTCCACCGTAGGATTTATATTTCCGCACATGGCTTTTACGCACAATGCACTGATCACCCCCTTTAGTGCTACAGGCGCAATATTATCTGGCATCGAAGCTGGACTAAGGGCTCAGGGTATAGAAGATTTTTATGCTGTCGGCTTCTCCGGTGACGGGGGAACGGCTGATATCGGTATCCAGGCTTTATCCGGGGCCATTGACCGTGGCGACAGGATAATTT
>JAAZDR010000266.1 GCA_012512705.1 Bacillota bacterium | reverse complement strand
TTTCGCTAACTAAAATTAGGTTACCCCATAAAACAATGAATATACATTTTTTCCAGTGCGCTTGTTGCATTTAGCGGTGCTTCATGGTAAAATTGTCTATGTTAAAATTGGACGTATTTTAGGTTTTTGTGGATTGTCCTAAGGAGGTGAAAAACCCTTGCCTAACATAAAGTCAGCGATTAAACGGGTTAAGGTTTCTGAAAAAAGACGGCTGCGTAACCGCGCCATTAAATCCAAAGTTAAAACAGCGATCAAGCGCTTTAACGCCGTTCTTGCCAGCGGCGATAAAGAACAAGCACGCGCAGAACTTTCCCGGGCAATGAAAACTATTGATCAGGCTGCTGCTAAAGGTGTCCTGCATAAAAATAACGCTGCGCGCAAAAAATCACGTCTGTCGCGTGCCTTCAATAAAGCAGTTTAGTTTTCTTAAACATACTTACCCAACCCCTGTCAACCGGCCGAATAATCATATCGTATCCATGACTTCACTCGTGTCTACGACTTCACTCGTTAAGCTGCGAGATGATTTTTTCTGAACTGATGCGACATGACTGTTCGATGAATCTAAAAGCGGTTTTCTCCTTCTTACTAGCAAGGAGAAAACCGCTTTTTTCTTTTTTAGTTGCTCCGTTCTTCGTCGCTGGCATCTAGCTTTTACCCCCCTTGGCGCCGATAAGGCGCGCAGCAAGCAGTTCAAGCGCCAGGGACGGCTCCACCAGCCCGCTCTTAACCTGGCAATCTGTTTCCTGGATGCTAAGCAAACCATCAGCGAGCAGGGTCAGAGGATATCTGCGGGCCTGTTCAATAAGTTTGCGGCCGACAAAAAAAGGAACACCGAGCGCAGATGCTGTTGTCCTCAGCTCCATCCCCTCCTGCAGCAGATGCTTTGCGCGATAGAGCAGGCGGTAATGCCGGGCAATCATATGCAGGATTAAAATTGGAGGTTCTCCCTGTCGTAAAAGTTCTTTTAGATACTTAAGGGCAAGGTCGAGTTTGCGTTCTCCAAGGGCATCGCCAAGTTTAAAGATATTGGCTTCACTGCGCTGGGGCAGGAGCTTTGCTGTTTCCTCGCTTGTTATCTGCCTCCTGCCGCCGAGGTAGAGGCGCATCTTCTTCAGTTCGCTGTCTATGGTGCGTAAATCGCTGTTAGCAGCAAGGATTAAATCTTGTAGGGCATCAGCTGTAATCGAGATCCCTTCTTTGCGCAGCCGCTCTTTGATCCACCCTTGCAGCGCTTCGCCGCGCAGAGGCGGGAACTCAATTAACGCCTCAGCTTGTTCCAGTGCTTTGACCAAGCGAGAGCGGCGGCTGATCTTTTCACAGATAAAAACAACGAGGGAGTCGCTGTCCTCACGCTGCAGAAACTGTAAAAGAGCGTTCTCCTTTGTCTCATTAGCAGCGTGGGCGTCGGAAAAATACTGGGCATGGCGGACAACAATGAAGCGGCTGCTCCTGAATAAGGAAGGGGTAAGCAGCAGATCGATAACCGCTTCTAAGGAGGTCTCCCGCCCGTCAAGTTTATCAATGCTTTCTCCAGAAGTTAGGTTCCCGAGAGGCTCCCCGAAAAACTTCTCTGCCAGGACACTAAGGAGTTCATCCTGCAGGAAATCTTCTTCCCCTGTAAACAGATAAGCAGGGGAAAGCTTTCCTGATTCAATCTTCTTTTTCCCCTGCCAATAATACATAATCGGTTCACCTCTATATGCGGTTTGCGCAGCCGCTGTTATGCTGTTATTTAATTATTTTATACAATTTGTTGCTTTTTGAAAAGGGATGATCAGTACTATACTGCTTCAGTTTATCTATTTACCTGGATCATGGCAATCGGACCTCCCAGGGGATCTTCTTTCCAGACCGGTTCTCCGGGCTCTGGTTTGAGGAGCGGCTTTTCAAGATAAGCTGGATAGTCGAGCCCTAGGACACGGTAAACATTAGCAAGATGTTTGCGGAAAAGGGCCTCAAAAGGGGCGGCTAGATAGTAGGGCATACTGTCAACCCACCACATGTAATCACTGCCTTCAGCGATATAAATGTTGCGAAGCGCCTCGGTTACCCTCTGGGTATCCCCTTCGTAGTAGCGAGCTGTCTCTAAATCCTTTCGCGCCCGTGCCAGGTAGCTCCAGAGCTTGTTCTTGTTCTCAGTACTGATCCAGCGCACCAGGCTATGATCTACCCAGGAGCCAGTAAAGAGATGCTGTAGCTGGCGCCGAGGCGGGTTAGCAGCGAGAAACTCACTTACGGTAACGCAGCGCAAGAGAGGGTCTTCCGAGAGCAAGCGATAAAGGTGGTGTAAAAAATCACGCTTGTCGTTTTCATACCATTCCCAGGCGTTTTCACCGTCCAAAGCAATGGTCACCAGGTGGTTTTCTTCTGTCCGTCCCAGGTTCTCCCTGATTTTATGTAAGCGGTGCACGAGATCTTTGGCAGCGTGTTCGGCATGCAGGTGCTGGTACTCAAAGCCAATGCGATCAGAAAGGTGGTGATCACGAAAAACGATCGCCATCGTCGCTCCCTCGATGCTTACCAGGTACGGACGGTAAAGGAGATCGGGATTGAGGACATGGCCGTAACCGTCGCGGATGATCTCCGCCCCTAAAGTTTTACTAAGGATCTGTTCATCAGTGATCGTCCATGTAAAACCCATATCCGCAGCCAAAGGAATTATTTCCGGGCTCACGGCCTGTTCCGGAGGCCAGAGGCCCTGCGGCTGCGCACCGAAGTAGTGCTGGTATTGTTGACAGGCCTTTTCCAACTGCCAGTAGGCATCTTCCTTATAGTGAAAGCGTTCCGGAAGCTGTAGGCCGGGCGCAGCCCTGAGCGCGCTCTGGGTATCGATAATTAGCGGAAGAATCGGGTGGTAGAACGGCGTAGTAATCAGTTCAATCTGTTTTTTTTCTCTCAGCTGCCGGTGTATGGGGACGATCAGGCGCAGCAAACCGAGCTGTCTCTCCATCAGCTCTTCTTTTTCACTTTCTGTAAAGCCGCTTCCCTTCTCCAGGAGATTGGCAAAAAAACGCTCCCGCTCCCGGATCTCCGGATCGATCCAGACAAGGTTGAACCAGACCTGCAGATCAAGATAATCCTGGCTGCTGAAAAGGCTGAGCGCCCTTTCGATCGCAGCCGGCTCCCGCACGCGCCCCTGCTTATCTAAAAGAGCCCTATATGCAGAAAATTTAGCGATCACCTTATCCCACTGGATATCAAAAAAATGCTGTAAAAGGAAGCGCTTCTCCCCTTCACTAAGAAGCTCAACAGGTTTCATCACCCGCATATAGTAGTCCACAGCACCGCCCTCCAGATAATCCTCCACCTGTTCGAGGAGAGAAGGTGTCAGGTTAAAGGTCTGGTGGATACGGGGGTATTCCTCAAGAATAGCGGCCATCTGGTAGTAATCCTTGCTGCCGTGTAACCTGACCCAGGGCATAATATACTCCTTACGTACAGTATCCTGGTAAAAAGGCTGGTGCTGATTCCAGACAAAAGCTACATAGAGGGGACGTTCCGGCATACGCTTACACACTCCTTTTGCTATTCAACAATCGTTTTTACAAAAAGCTTTAGACTCAGCTCCCTTTCCCCACCTGGCGGCAGTAAAAGGGGCCACTGCAGTACAACTACTGACTGCTGGTAAACCCTTTCCAGACCGCCTTCGGACTGGGAGACAGTTTCAAGTGGAAAGCGCCAGAGCAGGGCCGGTTCCGAGAACAAAAATACCGCCTCTATACGGCGCCACTCATCACGCAGGCTCAGTTCCTGCACATCTTTCTCTTCACCAACAGAAGCAAGATGCCGTGCTTCAAGCTCCCTCCCGGGGATTGAATAATAGCGGTCTTCAGCATAGCCGGCCAAGAAGGCCAGATTAAACTCCACGGCAAACCGGCCTTCAAGCATTGATCTGCCCCTGTTTTGTAAAAGATAGCGAGCCTCAATCAGCTCACTTCCTGCAGCCAACCCGATCTCTTTTTGCAGGAGGAGATTTTCTTTTTCCGCGCCCATACTCCCCAAGCGGCGGAAGATAAGGAGGATCTTTTTATGCTCAGCCCGTTCCCCGCAGATACGCCTGATCTCCGCTGTAGCCGGACTTAATAAAAAGTCTGCGGCTTCCCGATAACTGCCGCGCTGGAAAGACTGAAGGTTTGTTTCTTTGTTAAAAAAATGCTCGATAAAGGCCCCGCGCGGATAAAGGTCATAAACAAGGTGCTTTTGAAGATCCTTTTCTTTAACACGCTTGAGCTCGTGAATCGTCGCTACCCCGTCATGGGGTGTATCCTCTCTCTCCTGCTGTTCCTGGGCAGCTGTAGTCTCTTTTAAGAGATCTTCATGGTACGTTTCCTTTCGGCGCGTAAGGGTATCGAGAAGGTTGACCGCCAGGGGACGATACGAGAGTTCCCAGAGGCTCCCTCCCAGGTGCGGTGCAAAGAGGAGGGCAAAACGATCTGTGCTGATAATGATCTCCTTCTGACCATCATAATCGCGGTCTTCAATTTCAAGGTCTATCCAATAGGGGCGGCGCCGTCTCTGCTTTTCTACCAGGGTTTCTGCTTTGATCAGATGTTCATAAACTGCACTGCGCAAAAAATTTAGATAGAGACCGCCAAAGACACCGTGCCAATAAGCACAGTTACACTGACCGGCCCAGAGGTGTTCGCGCGCTCTGTCCTTATATGGCCCTGGAGCAAGGGCCTCCAAGCGGCGGTGCACAGCAAGCATCTTTTTATGCATGCGGTTGCTCTCCGGATAACGCGTAAGGAAGTTTCGCCAGAATCCTCCTGACCACTCTTTCATTTCCCGATAGGCGGTAGCAGGAAGATATACCGGCCCCCGGGGGAGGTGTCTCTGCAGGTGTTCAGAAAAAGTAACAGTCTGCAGCCAATCTTTGTTTTCTTGGAGGAGGTTAAAAAAGCGCTCCAGCCACCCTTTTTCATAGACCCAGGTATACGTATCCGGCCAGCTGCCGAACTTCTCCCCGTCATCAGCGAGGACCAGGACGCGCTCTCCGCTTTCATCAGCAACTTCATGGAGGAAGTTAATCGTTTCTTCCGGGGGACGAAAAGGGATCAGGTAACGCAGCTTTTCACTGATGGGGAAAATCCGTAAAGGCAGCCCTTCCTCTTCAGTCAGGTAGTAATAGTAGAGCTGCTCATGCCCGCTTTCCTTAAAATGGCTGTCATCAACAACAACATAGCGAATCCCGGCACGAATAATCGGTACGGCAAGGTGCGGCTCCCAGATGCGCTCCGTCAACCACATCCCCCGGGCTGTGGTTCCTAGATTCTCCTGCAGGTAGCTGTTCAGCCTGCGGATCTGTCCAACTTTATCGCTATCAGGGATCACCGGCAGGATTGGCTCGTAAAAACCACCGCCCATGATCTCCACCTGTCCGCTGCTGATCAGGTGACGCAGCCGCTCTAGAAAATCGGGCCTGTTCTTTTTTAACCATTCGAGAAGGATCCCCGAATAGTGAAGGCTTACCTTGATCTGCGGGTAGCGGGAAAGGGTCTCAATAAAGGGCTGGTAAGCATTGGCAAAATTTGCCTCAAAAACTTCCGACAGGTTACCGATTGGCTGATGGTTATGCAAGACAAGAATAAAATTAATACGTTTCTTATTTGCTGTCTGCTTTGTAG
>JAAZDR010000265.1 GCA_012512705.1 Bacillota bacterium | reverse complement strand
TGAGTTACCTGTAGGTTTCTTGGATATTACACCCTATCGCGATGATCTAGACGCGGGAGGCGAAAATAAAGGTCTTTATAAAGTAGAGAATACCCTCCCCGTTAGTGTAAAGGGTAAGAAGGTGATCTTAGTAGACGATGTTCTCTATACTGGTCGCTCCGTGCGGGCAGCGATGGATGCGGTAATTAATCAAGGGCGTCCGGACATGATCCAGTTGGCAATTTTAGTTGATCGTGGGCACCGCGAACTTCCTATTCGTCCTGATTTTGTAGGCAAAAATGTGCCGACAAGCAGGAAGGAATCCATATCTGTTAGACTGCAAGAGATTGATGGCAGGGACGAGGTTGTTATTGAGGGGGATTAATTATATTATTAGAAAGAGCTTGTAGCTTTTTAATTATTTCGGTTTTGGGAGTTACGAAAAGTGTATGATGATTTTTATAGATGACCATCCCAGGCTTACCTCCCGGAGGCTTACGTAAATGTCGTACTTCCGTATAGTCAACAGGTACATTTGCCGAATCAGCAGCTTTACTATAAAAAGCAGCGAGTAAGGCTCCTTCATGCAGAGTTTTTGCCGGAGGGTTTTTGCCTTTAATTATAACATGTGATCCTGGCTGGTCTTTTACGTGGAGCCAGATATCATGTTTACTGGCCAGCTTAAAAGTAAGCAGCTCATTCTGCCGGTTGTTTTTCCCCACTAATATTTCGTATCCTTCGGAGGAGAGAAAACGCAGAGGCGAAGAGGAACTAGATAGTTGTTTTTTCTCCTTTCCCCTTTGTTTTTTTATATAGCCGCATCTCTCTAGCTCTTCCTGTATTTCTTGTAGTTCCTGCAGGTTTGCGTGTTCAAGATTGTAGAGGACACTTTCCAGATAGTTTATTTCATTTTTGGTTTGATTCAGCTGTGCCATGATTTTGGCATGGCTATTTTTACTTTTTCGGTATTTACGAAAATAGCGCTGGGCATTGGCTGCCGCAGAACTACTTGGGTCTAAGGGTATGGTAACCTTTTCACCTTCACGGTAAAAGTTTGGCAAAGTGATCTCTTTTGCTCCTTTGGGAATCTGAGAAAGGTTTGCAAGTAGGATGTCACCCCATAAGCGGTAGCGATCTGCGTTCAGGGCGGATTGATATTCTATTTGTTGCTGCCGTTCTTTTTTTTGGCTTCGAGTGAGAATGCGGTTGACTTTGTTTCTTAGCTGTTCCAATAGTTGCTGTTTATTTTCTGTTTCTTCACGCTCAAGAAAATATCGATCCAAAAGCAGACTCATTTCCCTAAAGCGAATCCTCTTCCAGTTTGAATAGGGCGACATTGAAAGTTTAACAGGCAAAAAGGCAGTAATCTTTTTATTTTTGTCAAGGAGTGCAGTCGGCTCCCATTGGCCGGCATTAAAACTACAGATAAGTTTTTGCAGTTTCTGCCATATTTTTATAAGCGAGTTTTCAGTGCCACAGACCAATTCCCGTGCGATAGAAGGGCTGATTCCCTGTAAGTTGCTGACAAGGGTATTTGTTATATTTTGGCC